>NZ_JBHYYB010000051.1:0-64089 GCF_042752535.1 Kitasatospora sp. NPDC059327
GACACCCCCGTCATCACCCTCGACGCCCGACGACGCGACAGCGCCAAGAGCGCCCTCATCACCCTCGTCGAACACGCCCTCCTCGCCCGCCTGCGGTGAACGAGGCGGCCGCCGAAACGGTGCGGCCCACGGACCCGGGGGTCCGTGGGCCGTACCGTCGCGGGGCTCACCCGGCGGACGGCTCCAGGCCGGCCCGCAGCAGGCCGTAGGTGTAGGCGTCGTCCAGGGCCACCCAGGACGCGGCGATCACGTTGTCGGCCACGCCGACCGTGGACCAGCTGGTGGTGCCGTCGGTGGACTCGATCAGCACCCGGGTCTTGGAGCCGGTGCCGTGCTGGCCCTCCAGGATGCGGACCTTGTAGTCGACCAGTTCCAGCTTGGCCAGCTGCGGGTAGCTCCGCTCCAGCGCGGTGCGCAGCGCCCTGTCCAGCGCGTCGACCGGGCCGTTGCCCTCGCCGGTGGCGATCCGGCGCTCGCCCTCGGCCCGGAGCTTGACGGTCGCCTCGTTGCCGGTGAAGCCGTTGGGCCCCTGCTCGCTGATGGTCCGCCAGGACTCCAGGGTGAAGAAGCGCTCGCGGCTGCCGCGCACCTCGTCGCGGAGCAGCAGCTCGAAGGAGGCGTCGGCGGACTCGTAGGTGTAGCCGAGGTTCTCCTGCTCCTTGACCTTGGCGACCACCCGGCCGGCGAGGTCCCGGTCGCTGGAGAGGTCGTAGCCGAGCTCCTTGCCCTTGAGCTCGACCGAGGCGCGGCCGGCCATGTCGGAGACCAGCATCCGCATGGTGTTGCCGACCGTCTCGGGGTCGATGTGCTGGTACAGGTCCGGGTCGACCTTGATCGCGGAGGCGTGCAGGCCGGCCTTGTGGGCGAAGGCGGAGTGGCCGACGTACGGCTGGTGCGTGGAGGGGGTCAGGTTGACCACCTCGGCGACGGCGTGCGAGATCCGGGTCATCTCGGCCAGGCTGCCGGGCGGCAGCACCCGCCGGTCGTACTTGATCTCCAGCGCGCCGACCACCGGGAACAGGTTGGCGTTGCCGACCCGCTCGCCGTAGCCGTTGGCGGTGCACTGCACGTGGGTGGCGCCGGCGTCCACCGCGGCCAGGGTGTTGGCGACGGCGCAGCCGGTGTCGTCCTGGGCGTGGATGCCGAGCCGGGCGCCGGTCTCCGCCAGCACGTCGGCGACGATGTCGCGGACCCCGGCCGGCAGCATCCCGCCGTTGGTGTCGCAGAGCACCACCACGTCGGCGCCGGCCTCGTGCGCGGCGCGGACCACCGCGAGGGCGTAGGCCCGGTTGGCCTTGTAGCCGTCGAAGAAGTGCTCGCAGTCGATGAACACCCGGCGGTCCTGGGCGCGCAGGTACGCCACGCTGTCCCGGATCATCTCCAGGTTCTCGTCCAGCGTGGTGCGCAGCGCCAGCTCGACGTGCCGGTCGTGGGCCTTGGCGACCAGCGTGACCACCGGGGCGCCGGAGGTCACCAGGGCGGCCAGCTGCGGGTCCTCGGCCGCCTTCCCGCCGGCCCGCCGGGTGGCGCCGAACGCGACCAGTCGGGAGTTCCGGAGGTCCAGCTCGGCGGCGGCCCGGGCGAAGAACTCGGTGTCCCGCGGGTTGGCGCCGGGCCAACCGCCCTCGATGAAGCCGACCCCGAACTCGTCCAGGTACCGGGCGATGGTCAGCTTGTCGGCC
This sequence comes from Kitasatospora sp. NPDC059327, assembly GCF_042752535.1. Classification (NCBI taxonomy): domain Bacteria; kingdom Bacillati; phylum Actinomycetota; class Actinomycetes; order Kitasatosporales; family Streptomycetaceae; genus Kitasatospora; species Kitasatospora sp. NPDC059327. Next base: position 1,683 of record NZ_JBHYYB010000051.1, read on the forward strand.
ACCGTGAGGTTGATGCCCTCGCGCTGCGCGCCGTCGCGCAGGGTGGTGTCGAAGACGTGGAAGCTGTCGTCGGTGCGATTGCTGGCCTGGGTCATGGCCCTGGGTCTCCGTTCCGGGAGGTTGGTACTGCTCTGCCGGTTCTGATCCGGCTCCACTGTCCAGCATCCCGCGCGCGCCCGGTGTCCCTGGGCCCCTTGTGGGGGCTCCGGCCGGTCCGGGGGTGTGCCGTTCGGGCTGGGCCCGAAAAGCAAAAGACCCCTCGCGGGTGCGAGAGGTCTGCGCGCGGGTCTGGACGCTGGTGGTCACTCCGCTTCGGGTATTGCGGAGCGGTCACTGCGGACCGGCGCGCCTGCTGCTAATAATCAGCGAAAGCGAGGACACGTTCGCAGTGTGGCACACCCGCCCGGCTCCGGCCCGGCCGTCTCGCGATCCGAAACGGCGCAGGCCGGAGGCGGTGCGGGATCAGACGATCTTGTGCAGCCAGCCGTGCGTGTCGGGCTGCTGGCCGCCCTGGATGGCCAGCAGTGCCCGGCGCAGCTCCATGGTGGTCGGGCCCGGCTCGCCGGCGCCGACGGTCCAGTCCCCGCCGCGGGACTTGACCGAGCCGACCGGGGTGATGACGGCGGCGGTGCCGCACGCGAAGACCTCGGTGAGGGTGCCGTCCGCGTTGCCCCGCTTCCACTCGTCGGTGGAGATCTTCCGCTCCTCGACGGCGTAGCCGAGGTCGGTGGCGAGCTGGAGCAGCGAGTCGCGGGTGATGCCGGGCAGCAGCGCGCCGGAGAGCTCGGGGGTGACGATCTTCGCGTCCTCGCCCTCGCCGAAGACGAAGTACAGGTTCATCCCGCCCATCTCCTCGATCCACCGGTGCTCGGCGGCGTCGAGCCAGACCACCTGGTCGCAGCCCTTGGCGGCGGCCTCGGCCTGGGCGACCAGCGAGGCAGCGTAGTTGCCCGCGCACTTGGCGGCGCCGGTGCCGCCCGGCGCCGCGCGGACGTAGTCCTCGGACAGCCAGACCGAGACCGGCTTGACGCCACCGGAGAAGTAGGCACCGGCCGGCGAGGCGATGATCATGAAGAGGTAGGAGTTGGCCGGGCGCACGCCCAGGCCGACCTCGGTGGCGAACATGAACGGCCGCAGGTAGAGGCTCTGCTCCGGCTGGTCGGGGACCCAGCCCTGCTCCTGCTGCACCAGGTGCTCGACGGCCTCGACGAAGGTCTCGATCGGCAGCTCCGGCATCGCCAGGCGGCGGGCGGAGGCCTGGAAGCGGGCGGCGTTGGCCTCCGGGCGGAAGGTCGCGATCGAACCGTCGGCCTGGCGGTAGGCCTTGAGGCCCTCGAAGATCGACTGACCGTAGTGCAGCGTCATGTTCGCCGGGTCGATCTCCAGCGGCGCGTACGGCGCCAGCTGGGCGTCGTGCCAGCCCAGGCCCTCGGTCCAGCGGATGGTGACCATGTGGTCGGTGAAGATCCGCCCGAAGCCGGGGTTGGCCAGCCGGGCCTCGCGCTCCGCGTCGGACAGCGGGTGTGCGGAGGGCTTGAGGTCGAACGTGATGGGCGCCTGGGTGGGCGTGCTCATGGCTGTGTGTCCTTCACCGTGGGGTTGGTCCGGGCCGCCTCCGTCGGGTGAACGTTTCGGCGAACGAACGCACGACGGCACGGCCCACTGTCGATACTCGCATCCAGAGGGCCGTGCCGAACAGCCGCCGACCCATCGAGGAGTCGACCGCCGCGGTTGTGCGCTGGTGCGCCCCGGCCCCTTCGGCCGGAACACCGCTCGTCGGATCCGGCCTCCCGGCCGGATCCCGTGTGTCGGATCCGGCCCGCTACCCCGATACTCGGGCGACGAGCGCGTCGCCGACCTGGGAGGTGGTCCGGGTGCCGGTGCGCTCGGTCAGGTCCGCGGCGACCGCGGCCTCGACCGCGGCGGCCTCCGCGGCGAAGCCGAGGTGGTCCAGCAGCATGGCGACCGACAGCACCGTGGCGGTCGGGTCGGCCTTGCCCTGGCCCGCGATGTCCGGCGCGGAGCCGTGCACGGGCTCGAACATCGACGGGAAGTCGCCGCTCGGGTTGATGTTGCCGCTGGCGGCCAGGCCGATCCCGCCGGTGACGGCGGCGGCGAGGTCGGTCAGGATGTCGCCGAAGAGGTTGTCGGTGACGATCACGTCGAAGCGCTCGGGCTGGGTGACGAAGAAGATGGTCGCCGCGTCGACGTGCAGGTAGTCGGTGGTGACCTCGGGGAACTCCCGGCCGACCTGCTCGAAGATCCGGGTCCACAGGTGACCGGCGTGCACCAGCACGTTGTTCTTGTGGACGAGGGTCAGCTTCTTGCGCGGCCGCGCCTGGGCCCGGCGGTAGGCGTCCCGGACGACCCGCTCGATGCCGTAGGCGGTGTTCAGGCTGACTTCGGTGGCCACCTCGTGCGGGGTCCCGGTGCGCAGCGTGCCGCCGTTGCCGACGTACGGGCCCTCGGTGCCCTCGCGGACGACCACGAAGTCGATCTCGGGGTCACCGGCCAGCGGCGAGTTCACGCCGGGGAAGAGCCGGCCCGGCCGCAGGTTGATGTGGTGGTCGAAGGCGAACCGCAGCTTCAGCAGCAGCCCGCGCTCCAGCACGCCCGACGGGACGCTCGGGTCACCGATGGCGCCGAGCAGGATCGCGTCGTGGGACTTCAGCTCCTCCAGCACGCTGTCCGGCAGCGTCTCGCCGGTGCGGTGGTAGCGCCGGGCGCCGAGGTCGTACTCGGTGGTCTCCAGCTTCACGTCGGCGGGCAGCGCCGCGCCAAGGACCTTGAGGCCTTCGGCCACCACTTCCTGGCCGATGCCGTCACCGGGAACTACTGCGAGACGAATGGTGCGAGACATGGTCGGACCCTACTCCGCCGTCCCAGGGGGTGACACCTGGCGTCCACTATCCGGACGCGTGGTCAGGTGAGGTCGAGGTCGAGCGGGAACGGCCGTTCGAGCTTCAGCTGCTTGTGGTGGATCCCGGTCAACCCGTAGGACAGGGTGGCCGGGTCGAGCTCGTAGGTGTGCACGACCGGACGGCCCTCGCCGTCGTCCTCCACCCGCCAGAAGTGCGGGATGCCGGCGGCCGCGTACTTGCGCGGCTTGACCTGCCGGTCGCGCTCCCGGGACTCCTCGGAGACCACCTCGACGACGAGCAGGACGTCGCCGGCCTCGCAGGACGTGCGCCTGGAGTCGGTGTTGGCGCGTTCGTCCACCACGAGCAGGTCAGGCTCGGGCCGGTTCCGCGGGTTCAGCCTCACCGTCACCTCCCTCCACACGAGCCACCCCGCCGGCACGGCGTCGTCGAGTGCCCGTTCCAACCGCTTGAGCGTCGCCATGTGGAACAGCGTCTGCGGACTCACGAAGATCAGGCTCCCGTCGAGCAGCTCGGTGTGCGGCGGGAGATCCGGCAGCCGGTCGAGATCCTCGGCGGTGTACCCCTCAACCGGGGGACGGAGCCAGTCCGGGTACGACTCGATGGTCATGATTCCTCCCATGCGGGCATCCTGACGGACGCTCTCAGGCTACTCGGCGGGGTTCTCCCGCAGGTCCCTCCCACGAGGGAGCGCGTGCGGCGCCGTCCGCGCCGGGGGCGCGCTTATGCTCACGGGCATCCGATCGAACATTCCTCGCAGAACGGGGCAGCTCGCCATGGGTACGCGGTGGCCGGAGGTACGGGTCTGCGGGGTGGCCGGGGGCACGGCCATGGCCGGGTACGCGATCGCCGCCGGGCTGCGCGGCACCTGGCCGCCCGGATCGGAGCAGACGGCCGTCCCGTTCCACGCCCAGCTCTGGGACCTGGTGCACGGACAGGCCGCCGGGGACCTGCTGTTCAACTGGAACAGCGGGTACGGGGCGCCGTTCCTGGCCGACTTCTTCGCCTACCTGATGAACCCGTTCTCCTGGCCGACCGTCCTGCTGCCCCGCGACCGGGGCCAGCTCGCGGTCTTCCTGGTCGCCCTGCTGAGCATCGGCCTGGGCACCGCCCTGATGGCCCACGTGCTGGGCCGGCTGCACGCCGGGCCGCGGTGGCTGCGGGCGGTCGCCGCCGTCGGCTACGGGCTCTGCGCCTGGGTGCCGACCGTCGGCGGGGCGGCCCCGATGTGGCTCTGGGGGCTGGTCTCGCTGCCGCTGCTCGTGCTGGCCGGTGACTGGTGCCTGCACGAGCGGCGCTGGGTGGCCGGCACCCTCTGCGTCACCCTCGCCTGGGCGGGCAACCTCTACACCGCCGCGATGGCCACCATCACGGCCGGCCTGGTGCTGGCGGTACGGCTGGCGGCCGTCCGGCGGCCGTTCAAGACCGTGGTCCGGGTGACCGGGCGGGCGGTCACCGCGGCCGGCGCCGGGGTCCTGCTCGCCGCGCCGGTGCTGTTCGTCGCCGTCCGGGCCGCCCAGGACGCCCAGCCCGAGTCCCCCGTCCAGCCGCTCGGCCCGTCCGGGCTGGGCGGGCACCTCGCCCAGCTGCTGCCGGGCACCCAGACCGGCCGGCCGCTGCCGGACGTCTCGATCGGCCTGCTGGGCCTGCTGCTGGTGGCCGGGCTGCCGTTCAACCGGCGGGTGCGGGCCCGGGAGCGGATCGTCTGGTGCGGGTTGCTGGCGCTGGTGGTGCTGAGCTTCGTCTGGACGCCCACCGTGCTGGTCTGGCACGGCCTGGCCATCCCGGCCGGCGGCCCGTACCGGGTGTCCTTCGTGCTCAGCGGCCTGCTGGTGCTGGCCGGCTGGGTCTCGCTGGCGCACCGGCCGGACGGGCCCACCCTGCTCGGCGGCGGCGCGGTGGTCCTCCTGGTGGCCGGGCTCGCGGCCGGGCAGCACTCGGTCCGGGTGTCCACCTGGCTGCTGCTCGCGCTGGGCGGCGCGGTCCTGCTCACCGCGCTGTGGACGCTGGAGCACCGGCACACCGACCGGCGGGCGGGCGCCGCCGCCACCGCCGTCCTGGGCGGCGCGGTGCTCGGCGGGGCGGTCTGGTCGGCCTACGCCGCGCTGGGCGTCCCGGCCGCCGGGGCCCCCTCCGCCGCCGCCGTCCGGGCCGCTCACGGGGCGCTGCACCGGGCCGCCGACTGGCCGCGGGCCCGGAGCGACCCGGGGCCGCACGCCTTCACCCCGAACGACCCGCCGCTGCTCGACGGCCAGGGCGGCGGCTACTCCAGCGGCTACCTGCCCACCGTCACCGCCCTGCTGCTGCACGACCTGGGCGCCGGCTGGTCGGCCGGTGGCCGGCTGACGCAGAGCGTCACCGACCCGGTCGGACGGGCGCTGTTCGCCGTCCGGACCCACCTGGCCGACGGGCCGCCGCCGGACGGCTTCACGGTCGTCCGGTCCGCCGCTCCCCCGCTGGTCACCGTGCTCCCGGCGGGCGCCGCCCCGGACACCTCCTCGGTCTGGTCCCGACAGGAGTCGCTGCTCGGCGGCCCGGTGTACGACATCCCCGGTCCCGTCCCGGCCGGCGGCCCGGCACCGGCGGAGCACGGCAGCAGCGGTTGGTCGATCCCCGCCACCCCGGCCGGCGCGGACGGCACCGCGTTCACCGCGGCCTGCACCCCGGGCGGCACCGCGTTCTTCCACGGGGTCTGGTTCGACGGCACCGTGAGCGGCCTCGGCACCACGTACCGCGGCGACGGCGAGCAGCCGACCACCGCCGTGCCGATCCACGAACTCGGGCCGGTGCCCGCCGACGGCGTGGTGCGGGTGGTGCTGCGCGCCGACGCCGTCAGCCAGGTCCCGGCCCGGCCGATCGGCTGTCTGCGCCCCGGCGCGCTGGACGCCGCCCTCGCCCGGCTCACCGCGACCGGCGCCCGCTCGGTCACGGCCGGCGGGCACACCCTGACGGCCGCCCTCCCGCCCGGCGGCACGGGGACGGCGCTGCTCTCCGTCCCGGCCGCCACGGGCTGGACCTGCGCGGCCGGCGGGGGCGGGTTCGCGCCGCCGCGCGCCGTCCTGGGCATGATCGGCGTCCCGCTCGGCGCCGGCGCGGACCGGATCACCTGCTCGTTCCGCCCGCCGGGCCTGCGCGAGGGTCTCGTCCTCGCGCTGGCCTCGGCCGCCGTCATCACCCTGACCGCCGTCTTCGGCCGGCTGCGCCACCGGCCCACCCGTACCCCGCGCCGCGTCCGCCGTGCCGCCGCCACCACCGGTGACGGGGGCGGGGGCGGGGCCGGGGCCGGGGGCAGGTAGCCAAGGCCCCGGACCACCGAAGGACCGCCGCGCACGGGCGACGGTCCTTCGGTCAGGCGGTCAGGCGGTCAGGCGGTCAGGCGGTCAGGCGGTCAGGCGGTCAGGCGGTCAGGCGGTCAGGGAAGAGTGAGGACCTGACCCCGGTGACCGTCCCGGTTGAAGTGATGGAGCAGGAGCAGCCGGGAGCTGTCCCCGTCGGCGCGGCGGATGTCGAGGACGGTCCCCGGCGGGAGCGCGGCGGCCACCGCGGTGGGCCCGCCGGGGCCGGTGCGGACGTCCACGGCGGGGTGCAGCACGTCGACGCCGAGGGTGGGCCGGGTGCCGCGCAGACCGATCGCGGAGAGGGCCTCGGCCGGGTCGGGCTTCCCGGAGGTGGCGATGCCGGTCCAGAACCCGTAGCGGACCGTACTGTGCCCGGCCCGCACGCCGGGCAGCGCGCTCAGCCGTACCGGCAGGACCACCACGTCGCTGTCCAGCAGCGCGGTGTCGGTGTCGCCCCAGCGGGCGTTCAGCGGCTGGACGTCCAGTTCGACGCCGCTGCGGGCGTCCACCGTCCGGGCCACCAGGACGTCGCTGCCGCGCTGCCGGTCCGCCTTGACGATGACGTCGGTGACGCCGTCCCCGTCGGTGTCCAGCGAGGCGCGGACGGCGAGCAGGCCGACCGGGGTGGCGGCGGGAGCCCAGAGCTGCGCGCCCAGGTAGAGCGTGCCCTGCCCGTCGGCGACGGCGGGCGCGTCGGAGGCCACGCCGACCGCGCGCAGATTGGCCGCCCGGTCGCCGGGTCGCTCGACGCAGACGTCCTGCGGCGCCTGGGGTTCGGTGCTCTCCTCCGGGACGATGCCGGCCCCCGGTCCGACCGCCGCGCCGCTGTCGGGCGGGCAGTCGGGCCAGCGGGTGCCCTCGCCGCCCAGCGCGAAGGCGCTGAGCAGTCCGGGCTGTTCGGCCGGTGCCCGGGTGCCGCCGAGGACGACCAGGGCGCCGGTCCTCGTGGTCCGCACCGGTGCCGCCGCGCTCAGGTCCGAGGCCTGCCGGGGGGCGGCGAACAGCGGGACCCTCAGCTCGGGCAGCGCCTCGTCGGAGACGGGCGTGAGCAGCAGCCGGCCGGAGAGCTCGCCCCGGTAGCTGCGGGCCCGGCCGCCCTGGGTGGTGTCGACGGTCGGATCGGGCGCGCGCCCGAGCTGCCCCGGCACGGCGAGGGTGACCCGGACCCGGGCCGTCCCGCCGGCCGGCACCTCGACCCGGTCGGGCGCGATGTCGAAGCGGGCACCGGGCAGGTCGGTGGCGGCCGCGTAGCCGGTGCGGTAGAGCGCCGCGGTGCCGGAGAGGTTGCGGATCTCGACCTCGCGGACGGCGGTGAGCGGACCGGTGACGGCCACCGGGCCGAAGGAGACCCCGACGCTGCCCTCCACCGCGCCCTCGCCCGCCGCGTAGGCGACGGCGGGGGTCCGGACGGCGCGGTCGACCCGGGCCCGCCCGGCGCCGGTGCGCTCGGGGCCGTAGACCGGGCCGGTACCGCCGTCGCCGAGCCAGGTGTCCCCGGCGGTGTTCATCAGCGCGGCCTTGAGCTGCTCGACCGTCCAGTCCGGGTGGGCGGCGCGGACCAGCGCGGCCAGGCCCGCGACGTGCGGCGTGGCCATCGAGGTGCCGTCCTCGCGCTGGCCACCGCGACCGCTGCCGGCCTTGGCGGACCAGATGGTCTCCCCCGGGGCGGCCAGGTCGGGCTTGACCACGCCGGGGACACCGATCCCGCGTGAGGTGAAGTCGGTGAGGGTGTCGGTGCGCTGCGGCTGGTCCTGGGAGACCACGCCGTGCAGCGGGTTGCCGGGAGCGGCCAGCCGGACCGCGACCGGGCCGGCCGCCGCGCCCGCGCGCAGCCGCTCCCCGTCGGCCCGGGCCAACAGCACCAGCGGGACGCGGTCGTTGCCGGAGATCTCGGCGAGATGGTCGTCGTCGGCGGCGAGCAGGGCGCCGATCGCACCCGCGTCGGCGGCGTGGTCGGCACGCGGGCCGGAGCCGCAGGCCCGCTCGGACTCCCGGGTGCGCCAGGCCAGCACGGCGATCTTCCCGGCGAGCCGCTGCCGGTCGGCCTCGCCGAACGCCGCGCAGCCGTCCGACTGGTCGACGGGCAGGGCGAGTTCACCGCTCACCTCGGCGCTGGACCAGCCCCGGTAGCGGGCGCTCCAGTGGCCCGGGAGGACCCCGGCGAGCGGTTCGGGCGCGAGCACGGTGAGGCCGTCGGCGTCACTGTGCGGGTCGACCGAGGCGGCGACGGCGACGGCCCGGGCGGCGGTGCCGGGGCTGCCGCCGATGCCGTAGACGTCGCCCTCGTTCCCGGCCGCCGCGACCACCGTGGTGCCCAGCTCGGAGAGGTGGTCGACCGCGATCGCGTCGGCGTCGTCGATGGAGCCGAAGCGGCTGCCGAGGGAGAGGTTGACGACGTCGAGCCGGTCGCCGAGGTCACCGTCGCCGTTGGGGTCGGCGGCCAGGTCGAGGGCCTGGGCGAGCTGGTCGGTGGAGCCGTCGCAGCCGAACACCCGGATCGCGTACAGCTGCGCGCCGGGCGCGGCGCCGGGGCCGACCGCGAAGCCGGCCGGGTCGAGTCCGGGCCGGTAGGGGCCGGTGTAGGTGTGGCCGTCGGCGGTGACGCCGAAGCCGGCGGCGGTGCCGGCGACGTGCGTGCCGTGGCCGTTGAGCGCGCAGTCGATCGGATTGTCGTCCGGGTGCGGGTCGGGCTGGTAGTGCGGGGAGGACGGGTCCGGGTTGTAGTCGTCGCCGACCAGGTCGCGGCCGCCGACCACCTTGGCGTTGGGGAAGAGCCCGGCGGGCGCGGGCTTCGCCCCGTCCACCGCCTTGAACGCCTCCTCGGTGCCGGGGCCGCCGAAGTCCGCGTGGGTGTAGTCGACTCCACTGTCGATGATGCCGATCCGCACGCCCCGGCCGGTGTTGCCGGCCCCGGCGTCGCCGGCCGGGTCGGCCCAGACCTGCGGCGCGCCGGTCAGCGGCACCGAGTACGCGTTGTCCCGCCGCTTGGGCACGATCGGGTGGACGGCCCGGACGCCCGGCAGCGCGCGCAGGGCGGGCAGCCGGTCGGCGGGCACGGTGACGGCGAGACCGGTGAGCAGGGTGCGGGTGCGGTACAGCTCCCGGGCGGTGGGGGCCGCGCCGCGGACGGCCTCGGCCAGCCGGTCGATCGCGCCGGACGCGCGGGCCCGCTGGCCGGCTCCGGCCCGCGCGGCCTCCTGGCGGACGGCCTCCGGGGAGCGCCGGGACCGCCGGGCGTCGGCGCCCGCCTGCCGCCAGGCGCGGCCGGCGGCCTCGGTGCCGAGTTCCAGCAGGACGGAGACCGGGCGGCCGGTGTCGGGTGGTGCGGCCGTCGGTGGACTGCCGACCCTCGGGGGACTGCCGGCCGCCGGGGCGGCGGTGAGCAGGAACGGCCCGGCCAGCAGGGCCAGGGTGAGGCCGATCCGGACGATCGGACGACGGACGGGTGACTGACGCACTGGGCCCTCTCCCCCCGGCAGGGGGACAGATCCGCACACCGTGCCACTGACGCCCGCCCGCGCGAACGCCGATCACCCTTCCGGGGCACCCAAATTAGGATGATCGCGCCGGACAGTGCGAGCAGCTTCCCTCCAACGGGCGCCAGGTGCACTCGGCGGAGTGACCCGGCGTCAGGCCGGGTGGCTCATTCGGCGGATGAACGCCACCACCCGTCCGAGGCCGCTCGGCCCGGCCACGAAAGGCCCGGCGCCGCTCGGCCCGGCCGCTCGGCCCGGCCAGGCGAGGCCCGGCCCGCCGGAGGGCTCAGAGGTGGCCGGTCACGCCGCCGTTGTCACGACGGTCCAGCGCCCGCTGCAGAGCGGCGGCGGCGAACGGAGGCCGCTCGGCCGCACGGCGGCGGCGCGGCGCACGGGCGGCGGGGGCGGCGGGAGCGGGAGTGGCGTGGCGGTCGGCGATGGGGGGCATACCGGGCTCCTGGAAGCGAGTGCGCCGGGGAGGGGCGCAGAGGGTGGGGAGAGGGGGGTGCCGCGCGAAGCGCGTCGCCAGAAGGGTCACGGCGGAGCGGGGAGCACACCGGGCGGGGATCGCCTGCCCACGGCGTACGGGCGCACACGGGCCGCACACCCTGGCTACAGGGGCGGCGCACCGTATGGCTCTTCCACGGTACGACCAGGGCCTGGCCCTGTCTGCACGAATACTTGGATTTCCTAGTATCTGAGACGGGAGTCACCCGGAGCGCCGCGTCGGGCCCTGTCGGAACGGCTGCCGGGGCTCAGGCGCCCAGGTCGACCGAGCGGGCGAAGCGGGCGCCGATCTCGGCCGCGATCGCCGACAGCACCTCCTGCGGGATCTGGGTGTCCACGGTGAGGGAGGCGAGCGCGCCACTGCCGTCGCGGGCCACCTGCATGCCGGCGATGTTGATGCCGGCGTCACCGAGGTGGCGGCCGAGGACGCCGACCACGCCCGGGCGGTCCTCGTACTTGAAGAACGCCATGTGGTCCGTGAGCGCCACGTCCACGTCGAAGGCGTCCACGCCGACGATCTTCTGGGTCTGCTTGGGACCGGCCAGGGTGCCGGAGATGGCGATCTCGCCGCCGTCCGCCAGGGTGCCGCGGACGGTGATCACGTTGCGGTGCTCGGCGCTCTCGCTGGAGGTGGTCAGGCGTACCTCGACACCGCGCTCCTGGGCGAACAGCGGGGCGTTGACGTAGGACACCGTCTCCGCCACCACGTCCTCGAACACGCCCTTCAGGGCCGACAGTTCGAGCACCTTCACATCGTGCTGGGTGATCTCGCCGCGGACCTCGACGTCGAGCCGGACGGCCACCTCGCCGGCCAGCGCGGTGAAGATCCGGCCGAGCCGCTCTGCCAGCGGCAGGCCCGGACGGACGTCCTCGGCGATCACGCCACCCTGGACGTTGACGGCGTCCGGGACGAGCTCGCCGGCCAGGGCCAGCCGGACCGACTTGGCGACGGCGATGCCGGCCTTCTCCTGCGCCTCGTCGGTGGAGGCGCCCAGGTGCGGGGTGGCGACCACGTTGTCGAAGCCGAACAGCGGGGAGTCGGTGCACGGCTCCTTGGCGTAGACGTCCAGACCGGCGCCGGCCACCCGGCCGTCGCGCAGGGCGCTCGCCAGCGCGGCCTCGTCCACGATGCCACCGCGGGCGGCGTTGACGATGCGCACGGTCGGCTTGACCTTGTGCAGGGCCTCGTCGCCGATCAGACCGATGGTCTCCGGGGTCTTCGGGAGGTGGACGGTGATGAAGTCCGAGATCTCCAGCAGCTCTTCCAGCGAGACGAGCTTGACGCCCATCTGCGCGGCGCGGGCGGCCTGGATGTAGGGGTCGTACGCGACGATCTGCATGCCGAACGCGGACATCCGCTGGGCGACCAGCACACCGATCCGGCCGAGGCCGACGACGCCGAGGACCTTCTCGCTCAGCTCGACACCGGTGTACTTGTTGCGCTTCCACTCGCCCTGCTTCAGGGCGGCGTTGGCCGGCGCGATGTTGCGGGCGACCGAGATCAGCAGGCCGCAGGCCAGTTCGGCGGCGGTGACGATGTTGGAGGTCGGCGCGTTGACGACCATCACGCCGGCCTTGGTGGCCGCGGCGACGTCCACGTTGTCCAGGCCGACGCCGGCCCGGGCGACCACCTTCAGTTTGCGGGCGGCGGCCAGCGCCTCGGCGTCCACCTTGGTGGCGGAGCGGATCAGGATGGCGTCCACGTCGGCGATCGCGGTCAGCAGTTCGGTGCGGTCCGCGCCGTTGCAGTGGCGGATCTCGAAGTCGGGCCCGAGGGCGTCGACGGTCGCGGGGGACAGCTCTTCGGCGATCAGTACGACGGCGCTCTTGGTCACAGTGCTCACGACAGTGGTCCTTAACTGTCCGGTTCTCCCCGGCACGTAGGTGGCGTGGAAGGCGGGGGGAAGGTGGCATGCCGCGTAGGTAGACGCACGACGCTGTGGGCCTGACGCGCACTCGGAGTGTATCGACGGGCTGGGTACCAGGCTGCTCCCGTCCGGCGAAATCACCCGGACGGGAGCAGCCTAGTTGTACAAGGGCCCTTCAGAATCGGACAGTGCCAGAACGGGGCCCGGCCTGGAGGATCAGGCCTCTTCCTTGACCCAGCTCATCAGCTTGCGGAGCTTCTTGCCGGTGGACTCCAGCAGGTGGTCCTCGTCGGCCTTCTTGTACTCGTTGTACTTCGGCAGACCGGCCTTGTACTCGGCGATCCAGGTGTTGGCGAAGGTGCCGTCCTGGATCTCGGCGAGGACCTTCTTCATCTCGGCCTTGGTGGCGTCGGTGATGATGCGGGGGCCGGTGACGTAGTCTCCCCACTCGGCGGTCTCGGAGACCGACCAGCGCATCTTCTCCAGGCCGCCCTCGTACATCAGGTCGACGATGAGCTTCAGCTCGTGCAGGCACTCGAAGTAGGCGATCTCCGGCTGGTAGCCGGCCTCGACCAGGGTCTCGAACCCGGCCTTCACCAGGGCGGCGGTGCCACCGCAGAGGACGGCCTGCTCACCGAACAGGTCGGTCTCGGTCTCCTCGGTGAAGGTGGTCTTGATGACGCCGGCCTTGGTGGCGCCGATGCCCTTGGCGTACGACAGCGCCAGGTCGAGCGCCTTGCCGGAGGCGTCCTGCTCGACGGCGACGATCGCGGGGACACCGCGACCCTCCTCGTACTGGCGGCGGACCAGGTGGCCCGGGCCCTTCGGGGCGACCATGCAGACGTCGACGTCGGCCGGCGGCTTGATGAAGCCGTAGCGGATGTTCAGGCCGTGGCCGAAGAACAGGGCGTCGCCCGCCTTCAGGTTCGGCGCGATGGACTCGGCGTAGACGTCGGACTGGATGGGGTCCGGCACCAGGATCATGATGACGTCGGCCTCGGCCGCCGCCTCGGCCGGGGTGACGACGCGCAGGCCGGCCTCCTCCGCCTTGGCACGGGACTTCGAGTCGGCCTTCAGGCCGACCCGGACGTCGGCACCCGAGTCGCGCAGGGACAGCGCGTGGGCGTGGCCCTGGCTGCCGTAGCCGATGACCGCGACCTTGCGGCCCTGGATGATGGACAGGTCGGCGTCGTCTTCGTAGAACAGCTCGGCCACGGGGGCACATCTCCTTGCGTGATGGTCTTGCCGGGTACTTTCCTACGGTACGTGCACCCGGCAGGGGTGTGGGGCGGTGCTTCAGGGGGTGAGACGACCGCGCTACGCGCTGCGGTCGAGGGCGCGCAGCGAGCGGTCGGTGATCGAACGCGCGCCGCGCCCGATGGCGACCAGGCCGGACTGGACCAGTTCCTTGATGCCGTACGGCTCCAGCATCCGGAGCATGGCCTCCAGCTTGTCCGAGCTGCCGGTCGCCTCGATGGTCACCGCGTCGGGGGACACGTCGACCGTCTTGGCGCGGAACAACTGGACGATCTCGACGATCTGCGACCGTGTGTCGTTGTCGGCGCGGACCTTCACCAGGACCAGTTCCCGCTGGATCGCAGCGGTCTGGTCGAGTTCGACGATCTTTATCACGTTCACGAGCTTGTTGAGCTGCTTGGTGACCTGTTCCAGCGGGAGGTCCTCGACGTTGACCACGATCGTCATCCGGGAGATGTCCGGGTGTTCCGTCGGGCCGACGGCGAGGGAGTCGATGTTGAAGCCCCGACGGGAGAACAGCGAGGCGATGCGGGCGAGCACGCCGGGCTTGTTCTCGACCAGGACGGAGAGGGTGTGCTTGGACATGGGGTCTCTGTTCCCTTGGTCGTTCTGGAGAGGGGGCGTCAGTCGAGGTCGTCGCCGAAGTCGGGCCGGACGCCCTTGGCGAACTGGATCTCGTCGTTGCTGGTGCCGGCCGCGACCATCGGCCAGACCATCGCGTCCTGGTGGACGATGAAGTCGATGACGACCGGGCGGTCGTTGATCTCCATCGCCTGCTTGATCACCGCGTCCAGGTCCTCCGGGCGCTCGCAGCGCAGACCGACACAGCCCATCGCCTCGGAGAGCAGCACGAAGTCCGGGATCCGGGTGCCCTGGGCCGGCGGCGCGATGCCGTCGTGGCCGGGCCCGGAGTGCAGCACGGTGTTGGAGTAGCGCTGGTTGTAGAAGAGGGTCTGCCACTGGCGGACCATGCCCAGCGAACCGTTGTTGATGACCGCGACCTTGATCGGGATGTCGTTCAGCGCGCAGGTGACCAGTTCCTGGTTGGTCATCTGGAAGCAGCCGTCACCGTCGATCGCCCAGACCGAGGCCTCCGGGCGGCCCGCCTTGGCGCCCATGGCGGCCGGCACGGCGTAGCCCATGGTGCCCGCGCCGCCCGAGTTGAGCCAGGTGGCCGGCTTCTCGAACTGGATGAACTGCGAGCTCCACATCTGGTGCTGGCCGACGCCCGCGGCGTAGATCGCCTCCGGGCCGACCAGCCGGCCGATCCGCTCGATGACCTGCTGCGGGGAGAGCTGCCCGGCCGGAGCGGGCTCGTAGCCCAGCGGGTAGGTCTTCTTCCACTCGTTGAGCTTGGCCCACCAGTCCGTGTAGTCGCCGCGGTGGCCGGCGTCGAACTCGGCCTGGACGGCGACGATCAGGTCGGCCAGCACCTCGCGGGCGTCGCCGACGATCGGCACGTCGGCCGGGCGGTTCTTGCCGATCTCGGCCGGGTCGATGTCGGCGTGGACGACCTTGGCGTAGGGGGCGAAGCTGTCCAACTTGCCGGTGACGCGGTCGTCGAAGCGGGCGCCCAGGGTGAACAGCAGGTCCGACTTCTGCAGCGCGGTGACCGCCGGGACGGTGCCGTGCATGCCGGGCATGCCCAGGTGCTGCGGGTGGCTGTCCGGGAAGGCGCCGAGCGCCATCAGCGTGGTGACCACGGGGGCGCCGGTCAGCTCGGCGAGGATCCGCAGTTCGGCCGTGGCGTGCGCCTTGAGCACCCCACCGCCGACGTACAGCACCGGGCGCTTGGCGCCCACCAGCAGCTTGGCGGCCTCGCGGATCTGCTTGGCGTGCGGCTTGGTGACCGGGCGGTAGCCGGGCAGCGAGGTCTCGGCCGGCCAGCGGAAGGTGGTGGTGGCCTGCAGCGCGTCCTTGGCGATGTCGACCAGGACCGGGCCGGGGCGGCCGGTGGCGGCGATGTGGAACGCCTCGGCGATCACCCGGGGGATCTCGGCCGGGTCGGTGACCAGGAAGTTGTGCTTGGTGATCGGCATCGTGATGCCGCAGATGTCCGCCTCCTGGAAGGCGTCGGTGCCGATCGCCTTGGAGGCGACCTGCCCGGTGATCGCCACCATCGGGACCGAGTCCATGTAGGCGTCGGCGATCGGGGTCACCAGGTTGGTCGCGCCCGGCCCCGAGGTGGCCATGCAGACGCCGACCTTGCCGGTGGCCTGGGCGTAACCGGTGGCGGCGTGGCCGGCGCCCTGCTCGTGACGGACCAGGATGTGGCGCACCTTGGTCGAGTCCATCAGCGGGTCGTACGCGGGAAGGATGGCCCCGCCCGGGATACCGAAGACGGTGTCCGCGCCCACGGCCTCCAGCGAGCGGATGAGCGACTGGGCGCCGGTCATGGTCTCGACGACGTGCTGGGGAGCGGGAGCGTGGGCGGCCGGGGTGTCCCCGCGGCGGGGGGATGCGGCGTGCTCGGTCATCTGCCTGTCTCTTCTCGGGTTTTGCCGACCCGGGTGGTTGCGGGCCCCGGGTGTCAGAGGGTGGTGGGGTCCCGCGTGTCGGGCCGATCGCCGGCTCTGCCCCAATCGTCCCTCTTCTCCCACCGGAATCGGGGGGAATCGGGCGGCCGGGGCCAGTGGTCTTGCGGAGTGGAACAGCGTCAGTGCAACAAAAAACCCCTCGTGCCAAGGGCATGCGAGGGGTGGCGCGTCGGTCTGTCACAAGCGGGGCATGGCCCGCTCAGCCGACGCGCCCGCCAAGTACGAGAATTCGGGTGCGCATGGCAACGACCTTCCTCCCGTGCGGGGTCGACTGTCAAGCAGGTGGGATGACAGTCTCGCCATGCGGACCGTGTCCCGGCCCGGCCACGGCCCGGTGTTCGGGCAGGTCGGAGAGGCTGTGGTGCGACGCGACACGCCCTCCCCCGGCCTCCGGGCGGCCACCCGTCCGGGTGTCGGTGGCCAGGTACGCGCGCCGGCCGGAGAGCGAGCCGAGCGGCCGCGGCAGCGGGTACGCCCGGCGGGCCAGCGCCCGCCGCAGCCGGGCCTCGTCCAGCGGCGGGGCGAAGGCCGACCCCTGGCCCAGCCGGCAGCCCAACTCCTGCAGGACGGCGACCTGGCGCGGCAGGTCCACCCCCTCGGCGGCGGTGGCCAGACCGAGGTCCCGGCCGAGCCGCAGCGCGTGCCCGGCCAGCGTCCGGCCCAGCGCCGACTCACCGAGGTCCTGGACCAGCGTGCGGTCCAGCTTGAGGCTGTCGAACGGCAACCGGGCCAGCACGCCCAGCGAGCCGTTGCCGGCGCCGTAGCCGGCCAGCGCGGTCGAGACGCCGAGCCGGCGCAGCGCGGCGAGCCGCCGGCCCAGCTCGTCGGCCAGCGTGTCCGGGCCCATCCGGGCCACCTCGACCACCAGCTGGCCGGCCGGCAGCCCGGTGTCGCGCAGCGCCGCGACCACCGCCTCGTACATCCCGGGCGAACAGAGGCGCTGGACCGAGAGCCGCACCGACACCGGCACCGGGGCCGGCGCCGAGCGGGTTCTGGCCGCCGGCAGGCCGCGCCGCAGGGCGGCGGCCGTCACCGCCTCGTGGATCAGCCAGCGGGTGAAGCGGGTGGCCGCGTCGCCGTGCTCGGCCGAACGCAGGAACTCGGCGGGGGTGAGCAGCAGCCCCTGGGCCGAGCGCCAGCGGGCCTGGGCCTCGACGCCGGTGACGGCGCCGGTGGCGAGGTCCACCACCGGCTGGTGCAGCAGCGTGAAGCCGCCCTCGCGGACGGCCACCCGCAGCCGCTCCTCCAGTTCGGTCCGGCGCTCCAGATCGGCCCGCATGGCCGGGGTGTAGAGCACCACCCGGCCCTTGCCCTCGGACTTGGCCCGGTACATCGCGAGGTCGGCGTTGCGCATCAGCTCGTCGGTGGCGGCCCGGGGGTCGGCGGCCGGTCCGCGTTCGGGGGTGCCGAAGGCGATGCCGATACTGGCCGCGACGCTGAGTTCGGCGCCGCCGATCCAGTACGGCTCGGAGAGGGCGATCCGCAGCCGCTCGGCGAGCTCCTGCACCTGCAACCGGCCGAGCGGGCCGCAGACCAGCGCCGCGAACTCGTCGCCGCCGAACCGGGCGACGGTGTCCCCGCAGCGCACCGCGCCCTGCAGCCGGCGGGCGGCCTGCACCAGCAGCTCGTCGCCGACCTGGTGGCCGGCGCTGTCGTTGACGGCCTTGAAGCCGTCCAGGTCGAGGAAGAGCACGGCGACCCCGGCGCCCGCCCCGCCCTGCTGGCCGCGGGCGGCGAGGGCGGCTCTCAGCCGCTGCGTGAACAGCGCCCGGTTGGGCAGGTCGGTGAGCGGGTCGTGGAACGCGTTGTGCTGCAACTGCGCCTGCAGGTTCACGCGTTCGGTGACGTCCCGACTGTTCAGGATCAGCCCGTCGCGGTACCGGTTGACGGTCGACTCGACGTGCAGCCACTCGCCGGCGCCGGAGCAGATCCGGCACTCCACCCGGGCCGCGGACGGCTCGGCCGCGGCGGGCGAGCGGTGCGCGGCGAGCCGGCCCCGGGCGAGGAAGCGGCGGACCTCCGCCAGCACCCGGTCGACGTCCTCGGGGTGGACGAGGTCCAGCAGGTTGCCGCCGACCAGCTCCTCCGGATCCCGCCCGTAGACGCCGAGCGCGGCCGGGGAGACGTAGGAGAGCACGCCGTTGGCGCCCGCGATCATGATGACGTCGCTGGAGCCCTGCACCAGGGAGCGGAAGTGCGCCTCCTTGTGGGCCAGCTCCTGCGCCAGCGACAGGTTGTCCAGCAGCATCACCCCCTGCCGCAGGATCAGCGCCAGGCCGACGGTACAGGCCGCCGAGGCCACCACCCGGTCCAGCGCCCGCCCGCCGAGGGCGTTGTAGAGGATCCCGGCGGTGCAGACCGCGGCCGCCGCGTACGGGGTGAGCGCGCTGAAGGTGGTGGCCACCCGGCGGCGCGGCAGACCGCCGGCCGAGGGGTGTTCGCGCAGCGGCCGGCGCCAGCGCGGCGACCACGGCGCCCAGGCCAGCAGCAGACTGCCGGCGAACCAGCCGGCGTCCAGCAGCTCCCCCGAGTGGTAGCTGCTGCGCAGGTCCGGGGAGGTGAAGAGGGCGTCGCAGAGCACCGTCACGGCGAGGCCGATCATCGCGGTGTGCACCGCGGCCCGGTTGCCGTCGCGGCCGCCGAAGCGGAGCCCGACCACCAGGCTGACCAGCAGGATGTCCAGCACCGGGTAGGCCAGATGGAGGGCCAGCCGCAGCGGGGAGCCGTCCTCGCCGGCGGCGATCCGGCCGAGCGCCAGGCTCCAGCTGAGGGTGAACAGCGAGCCCGCCACCAGCCAGCCGTCCAGCAGCAGGCAGAGCCAGTCGGCGGCGCTGCGCGGGCGCTGGGCGAGCACCAGCACACCGGTGATGGCCAGCGGGGCGAACAGCAGGAAGGCGTACTCGGCGAGCGTGTCCTGCGGCAGCTGGGTCCGCTCGACCAGCTCGTACCAGCCCCAGGTGCCGTTGCCGAACGAGACCATGAGCGAGGAGAGCCCGAACAGCAGCCAGGCCGGGCGGGCGTGGCCGCCGACCGTGCAGCCGTAGGCGAGGCAGGACAAGGCGGCCGCGAGGGCGGCCGCCGCCAGGCCGAAGTCCCCCATGAAGACGGCGAGTTGGCGCGAGCCCCAGCCGAGGGAGGCACCCAGCGCATAGGCCAGGCAGAGGGCACCCAGGACGGTGCCGGGCAGACTTCGGCTGTACAGCAGCCGGCGGACCGGGCCGCGCCGGGCGGCCGTGGACAGGTCTGCGTCCGGCACGCCCGTCCGTCCGGCTCCGGGCAGCACCGCATCGGTGGAGCTCACTCGGCCTCTCCCCCTCCGGCCCGGGGCCTGGCGCCCCGGCCACGGGCCACCGGCCGCGCACCCGGTGGCCGTACGCGGTGACCTGGCACCCCTTCAGGGCGCCGGCCCAGAGGGTGGGCGGCCTGCCGGCCGACGCACCGCGCCGATGTTCCCACTCGGGACCCTACACCACTTCGGTCACTCAATGACACGCACACTCAACTTAGAGTAATGGTCCGGGGGTGGGGGAATGCACCCGATTCCGCCGGATCGGGCCGGTTGGCGGGGGCGCGCACAGGGGGGCTCACACGGCGCGCACAGGAGCACGCGGTGGCGTCCGGCGACCACCGGCCGGTCCGGGCCGGTCCGGGCGGTGGTCGCGGACCCGGGAACGGGTCAGCGGCCGGTCGGCGCCAGCTCGTCCGGGAAGAGCCGCAGGCGGTGCGCCAGCGCACCGGCCTCGCCGCGGCCGGTCACCGCCAGCTTGCCGAGGATGTTGGAGACGTGCACGCTCGCGGTCTTCGGCGAGATGTACAGCTCCTCCGCGATCTGCCGGTTGGTGCGGCCCCGGGCGAGCAACCGGAGCACGTCCCGCTCACGGGGGGTGAGCCCGAAGGAGTCGCCGACCGGGGGCCGGCCGGCGGACGCGGCCGCGCGGACGGTCAGCACCAGGCCGGCCCGCTCGGCCAGGCCGGTGATCTCGGCCAGCAGCGCGGTGTCCGCCCGGGCCCCGGCCAGCACCCTGGCCTCGCGGAGCAGGGCGGCGCCCGCCTCGCGGTCACCGGCCAGCACCTCGGCCTCGCCGGCCCGCAGCAGCGCCGCCGCCAGCGGGCCGGGCAGCCCGGCCGGCCGCAGCGCCTCGACGGCGACGGCCCACCGCGCCGGGGTGTCCAGGCCCTCGGCCCGGGCCAGTTCGGCCTCCAGCAGGCGGGCCCAGCCGTGGTGCAGCGGCGCCTTGGGGGTCAGCAGGGCGGCCACCTCGGCGATCCGGGCCAGCACCTCGGCCCGGCCCTCGGCGGCCTCCGGCAGGCCCCGGCTGTCGGCCTCGGCGGCGGCCCCGTCCACCAGCAGCGGGTAGAGCGCGGCCTCGTTCCCCACGGGGAGCGGACCCTTGATCACGGCGAGCAGTTCGGCCCGGGCGTCCAGCGGACGGCCGCCGCGCGCGGCGATCAGCACCGCGAGCCGGGAGATCGGCACCGAGTGCTGGAACTGGCAGACCCGGTCCGAGGCCCGTGCCTGGGCCAGCATGCCGGCCGCCGAGGCGAGGTCCCCGCGCAGCAGGGCCAGCTCGCCCCGCAGCCGGTCGAGGAACTCGGCATGGCTGCCGGGGTGCTGGGTGCGCTCGGCGCCCGCCAGCAGCTCGGCCGCCTCCTCGGTCCGGCCGAGGTCCAGCAGGGCCTCGGCGAGGTTGCCGAGCAGCAGGGTGCCGATGTTGCGCAGCAGACCGGTGCCGTCCGCCGTCTCCAACCCCTCCCGGGCGAGTGCCACCGCCTCCTCCGCGCGGCCGAGCGACTGCAGCAGGCTGGCCAGGTTGTTGAGGCCGCGGAGCATGAGGTCCGGGACGCCGAGCTCACGGGTGGCGGCGAGCGCCGCGGTCAGCTCGGTGATGGCGGCCTCGGGGTCGTTCCCCAGGTCGTTGCGCAGGGTGCCGAGCGTCATCCGGGCGTGCTGCTCGACGGCGTGCGCCCCGACCTCGCGGGCGATCGCCGCGGCCCGCTCGGCGAGTTCGACGCTCTCCCCGGTGGGGCTGTTCAGCATCGCGATGCCGGCGCTCAGCGCGAACACCTCGGCCTGGACCGCGGACGGCGGCAGGTGCTCGACCAGCCGCCTGGCGTAGGCCGCCTCGTCCTGGTCCTTGGAGCGGTTGAGGTGGCCGAACATCCGGGCCCGGTTCATCCGGAACCAGGCGGCGCGGGCCGGGTCCCTGGCCTCGTCGACCAGCTTCAGCGCCCGCCGGGAGAGGCTCAGCCCGCGCTCGCGGTCCCCGCTGCGCCGGGCCGCGACCACCGCCTCGGCGAGGACGTCGACCAGTTGCAGCCGCTCGCAGTCGGTGTCGTGCGTGGCCGCGTCGCAGGAGCAGGGCGGATAGGTCTCGGCCCAGTCGTAGGGGCGCAGGGTGTGCGCCAGGACGTCCTCGGAGACCTCGTCCCACAGCTCCAGCGCGCGCTCCAGCATCCGCAGCTGCTCGGCGAAGGCGTTGCGCCGGCGGGCGGCCCGGGCGGCCTCCAGCGCGCTCGGCAGGGCCCGGGCCGGATCGTGCGCGTGGTACCAGTAGTTGGCCAGCCGGGCCGGCCGGACGTCGCAGCCGACCAGGTGCGGCTGCCGCTCCAGGGCGGTGGCGAAGCGCCGGTTGATCCGGTGGCGCTCGCCGGGCAGCAGGTCGTCCGAGACCGCCTCGCGGACCAGGGCGTGCCGGAACCGGTAGCCGTCCCCGTCGGTGTCCGGGCGCAGGATGTTGGCGCCGACGGCCGCCCGCAGCGACTCGATCAGCTCCTCCTCGTCGTCCAGCACCGCGGCCAGCAGCGCGTGTTCGACGTAGGAGCCGCCCTCCGCCGCGATCCGCAGTACCCGCTGGGTCTCCTCGTCCAGCGCCTCGACCCGGACCAGCAGGATGTCCCGCAGCGAGTCGGTGAGCCCGGCCGAGCAGCCGGACTGGAAGGCGGTGGCGAGTTCCTCGACGAAGAACGGGTTGCCCTCGGAACGGCGGTGGATCCGGTCGACCAACTGCCGGTCGGGGTCGGCGGTGCCGAGGATGCCGGCCAGCTGCGCGGCCACCTCGCCCGGACCGAACCGCTCCAGCTCCATCCGCTGGACGGTGCGCAACCGCTCCAGCTCGGCGAGGAAGGGCCGCAGCGGGTGCCGGCGGTGCAGGTCGTCGGTGCGGTAGGTGGCGACCAGCAGGACCCGGGCCCGGTGCAGGGTGCGGACCAGGTAGGTGAAGAGCTCCCGGGTGGAGCGGTCGGACCAGTGCAGGTCCTCGACGGCGAGCACGAGGGTACGGTCCGTGCCGAGCCGCTCGAACAACCTCGCGGTGTGCTCGAACAACCGGGCCCGGCCGTACTCGTCGTTGGGTTCGCCGTCGGCCTCGCCGAAGTCGGGCAGCAGTCGGGCGAGATGGCCCTCGCTGCCGGCGGCGGCGGCCTCCAGCTCCGCGCCCAGGCTCCGGTGCAGCCGGCGCAGCGCGGTGGCCAGCGGGGCGTACGGCAGCCCTTCGGCGCCGACCTCCAGACAGCCGCCGACGGTGGTGACCACGCCCGCGTCCGCGCAGGACCGGCCGAGGAACTCCTCCAGCAGCCTGGTCTTGCCGACCCCCGCCTCGCCGCCGACCAGGACGGCCTGCGGCTTCCCCTCCCCGGCCCGGCTCAGCGCCGCCGTCAGTTCGGTGATCTCGTTGCCGCGGCCGACGAAGACGGGACTCACCGATATCTGCTGCATGGAGGCGAGCATGCCATAACCGGCCGGGCCCGGCCGATCGGTTATCCCACCCCCTGGACGCCCGGAAGGGGAGGCGCTGGATCGCACCTCCCCTTCCATCTCCGCCCCGGCCCCGGCCGGGTGTCGGCCCGTCAGCACTCGTTCAGGCGCACGGCGCGGCGCTCGAAACGGAGGACGGGCAGCCGGCGCTGGCCGCGGCGGCCGGCCTTGGCCTCACGGACCAGGCGCTGGTGGTCGGCCTGGGCGTGGAGTTCCCGCACCTGCTGCTGGATGAGCTCGTACTCGAACACGGTGTTTCCCCTCGTGGTGGTCTCTCGTTCTGAGGTAAAGACTCCTCTCCCAGGGGGGTGCGCCGCATCGGCACCTTGCCCCATGTTCCGGGCGGCCGAGGGCTTAGGCGCGGGTGCCGGACACGGCAAAGGCCCGGATCCACCCCACTTAGGGGGTGAATCCGGGCCCTGATCGCACTAAGGCACCTTAGAGAGCCTTAGGCACCTTGGAAAGCCTGGCCGATTCAAGACGTCACCGAGCTTCTCCAGGCAGTGCCTACTGCCCTTCCACACCGAGCTTCGCCAGGATGAGGTCCTTCACCCGGGCCGCGTCGGCCTGGCCCCGGGTGGCCTTCATGACCGCGCCGACCAGCGCGCCCACCGCGGCGACCTTGCCGTCGCGGATCTTGGCGGCGATCGCCTCGTTGCCGGCGATGGCCTCGTCGACGGCGGCACCGAGCGCGGAGTCGTCCGAGACGACGGCCAGGCCGCGCTTCTCGACGACCTCGTCCGGCTCTCCCTCGCCGGCCAGCACGGCCTCGATGACCTGACGGGCCAGCTTGTCGTTCAGCTTGCCCTCGGCGACCAACGTGGTGACCCGGGCGACCTGCGCCGGAGTGATCGGCTGCTCGCTCAGCTCGGTGCCGGTCTCGTTGGCCCGGCGGGCCAGCTCCCCCATCCACCACTTGCGCGCCTGGTCGGCCGGGGCACCGGCGGCGATGGTCTCCAGGATCGGCTCGACCGCACCGGCGTTCAGCACCGACTGCATGTCCTTGTCGGTCAGGCCCCAGTCGGCCTGCAGCCGGGCCCGGCGCACCCGCGGCAGCTCGGGCAGCCCGGCGCGCAGCTCCTCCACCCAGGCGCGGGCCGGCGCGATCGGCACCAGGTCCGGCTCGGGGAAGTAGCGGTAGTCCTCGGCGTTGTCCTTGATCCGGCCGGCGGTGGTGCTGCCGTCCTCCTCGTGGAAGTGCCGGGTCTCCTGGACGATCGTGCCGCCGTCGCCCAGCACGGTGGCGTGCCGCTGGATCTCGAACCGGGCGGCCCGCTCGACGCTGCGCAGCGAGTTGACGTTCTTGGTCTCGGAGCGGGTGCCGAAGGGCTGGGTGCCGTTGGGGCGCAGCGACAGGTTGACGTCGCAGCGCATCTGGCCCTTGTCCATCCGGGCCTCGGAGACGCCCAGCGCCTTGATCAGCTCGCGCAGCTCGGCGACGTACGCCTTGGCGACCTCGGGGGCGCGCTCGCCGGCTCCCTCGATCGGCTTGGTGACGATCTCGATCAGCGGGATGCCGGCCCGGTTGTAGTCGAGCAGCGAGTGCGTGGCGCCGTGGATCCGGCCGGTCGCGCCGCCGACGTGGCTGGACTTGCCGGTGTCCTCCTCCATGTGGGCGCGCTCGATCTCCACGCGGAAGGTCGAGCCGTCCTCCAGCTGCACGTCGAGGTAGCCGTTGAAGGCGATCGGCTCGTCGTACTGCGAGGTCTGGAAGTTCTTCGGCATGTCCGGGTAGAAGTAGTTCTTCCGGGCGAACCGGCACCACTCGGCGATCTCGCAGTTCAGCGCCAGGCCGATCTTGATCGCCGACTCCACGCCGATGGCGTTGACCACCGGCAGCGAGCCCGGCAGACCGAGACAGGTCGGGCAGACCTGGCTGTTCGGCTCGGCGCCCAGCTCGGTCGAGCAACCGCAGAACATCTTGGTCTTGGTACCGAGCTCGACGTGGACCTCAAGGCCCATCACCGGGTCGTACGACGCGAGAGCGTCCTCGTAGGAGACCAGGTTCATGACGCTCACAGCGTCCCCTTCGCTAAAAGTCTGTGGAGGTACGGGCCCGGCCGCGCACGGCGGGTGCGCGGCCGGGCCGAGGGCTTTCTCAGCCCAGCAGCACGTCGTCGTCGCCGAGCCGGCGCAGCTCGCGCACCAGCAGGGCGGTGCCGGTGACCAGGGCCGCGGCACCGACCAGGGCGTTGATCAGCTTCAGCGTGTCGTTCTCGCCGCGTGCCTTCCGGACGTCCTTCACGATCGAGATCGCGCCGAACGTGCTGGTGCCGATGGACAGCCACAGGCCGGGCTTGGAGTGCTTGAAGCCTTTGGCCTTCTCGATCTTGCTCACAGTGCCGGTGCCTCCTCCAGCAGGGTGTGCCCCCACTTGTCGTTGAGTGCGGCCTCGACGGCGCCGCCCACGCGGTACAGGCGGTCGTCCGCCATCGCGGGTGCGATGATCTGCAGGCCGACCGGGAGATTGTCCTCCGGCGCCAGCCCGCAGGGCAGCGACATGGCCGCGTTGCCCGCGAGGTTCGACGGAATCGTGCAGAGGTCGGCCAGGTACATCGCCATCGGGTCGTCGGCGCGCTCGCCGATCGGGAAGGCGGTGGTCGGGGTGGTCGGGGAGACCAGCACGTCCACCCCGGCGAAGGCGGCGTCGAAGTCCCGCGAGATGAGCGTGCGGACCTTCTGGGCCGAGCCGTAGTAGGCGTCGTAGTAGCCCGAGGAGAGGGCGTAGGTGCCGAGGATGATCCGGCGCTTCACCTCGGGGCCGAAGCCGGCCTCGCGGGTGAGGGCGGTGACGTCCTCGGCCGAGCGGGTGCCGTCGTCGCCGACCCGCAGGCCGTAGCGCATCGCGTCGAAGCGGGCCAGGTTGGACGAGGCCTCGCTGGGCGCGATCAGGTAGTACGCGGGCAGCGCCAGGGTGAACGACGGGCAGGAGACCTCGACGACCTCCGCGCCCAGCTCGCGCAGCAGCTCGACGGACTCGTTGAACCGCTGCATCACGCCGGCCTGGTAGCCCTCGCCGGCGAACTCCTTGACCACGCCGATCCGCATGCCGCGCACGTCGCGCCGCTTGGCGGCCTCGACCACGGCCGGGACGGGCGCGTCGATCGAGGTGGAGTCCAGCGGGTCGTGGCCGGCGATCGCCTCGTGCAGCAGCGCCGCGTCGAGCACGGTGCGGGCGCACGGGCCGCCCTGGTCCAGCGAGGAGGAGAACGCGACCAGGCCGTAGCGGGAGACCGACCCGTAGGTGGGCTTCACGCCGACGGTGCCGGTGACGGCGCCGGGCTGGCGGATCGAGCCGCCGGTGTCGGTGCCGATCGCCAGCGGGGCCTGGAAGGCGGCCAGCGCGGCGGCCGAGCCACCGCCGGAGCCGCCGGGGATACGGCTGAGGTCCCACGGGTTGCCGGTCGCGCCGTAGGCGGAGTTCTCGGTGGAGGAGCCCATCGCGAACTCGTCCATGTTGGTCTTGCCGAGGATCACCACGCCGGCGTCCTTGAGACGCGTGGTCAGGGTGGCGTCGTACGGCGGGATCCAGCCTTCGAGGATCTTGGACCCGCAGGTGGTCGGCACGCCCTTGGTGGTGAAGACGTCCTTCAGCGCGAGCGGGACGCCGGCCAGCGGGCCCAGCTCCTCGCCCTTGGCGCGCTTGTCGTCCACGGCCTTGGCGGCGCTCAGCGCGCCCTCGGTGTCGACGTGCAGGAAGGCGTTGACCTTCTTGTCGACGGCACCGATGCGGTCCAGGTGCGCCTGGGCGACCTCGACGGCGGAGACCTCGCCCTTGGCGATGGCGCTCGCGGTCTCGGCCGCGGTGTACTTGATCAGCTCGGTCATCTTCGGTCAGTCCTCCCCGAGGATCTGCGGCACACGGAAACGCTGCTCCTCGGCGGCGGGGGCGCCGGACAGCGCCTGCTCCGGGGTGAGCGACGGTCGCACCTCGTCCGCCCGCATGACATTGGTCAGCGGGAGCGGGTGGGAGGTCGGCGGGACGTCCTGTCCGGCGACCTCGGAAACGCGGGCGACCGCGCCGATGATCACGTCGAGCTGCTCGGCGAAGTGGTCCAGCTCTTCGGCCTGCAACTCAAGACGCGACAGCCGAGCGAGGTGGGCGACCTCCTCGCGCGTGATGCCAGGCATGCGGCGATCCTCAAGGGTGAGTTCTGGTGAGACCCGGCGCCGCGGTCAGGCGGTGCCGGGCCCGGGCAGGAGCAGCCGGCTCGGCGCTCCCGTCCTCTTGGTCTGTGGGCCCCATCCTATGGGGCCCGGCCCGGCCACCGGCCAACGAGTGACCTCGGGGCCGGTTACGACGGCCCGCGACCGCGACCGCGGGGGGCGCGCCCGCGACCGCAGGGGCCCCCGGGACGGCGCCGACGCCCTGCCGGTGTCCCGTCACTGCGGCCGGGTCGGGGCCCACCTCGGCGTGCTCGGCGCCTGGATCTCCAGCTGGGCGGCCTGCGCCGCCTGGACCACCGGCGGCAGCACCGGCGGGATGACGGGCGGCAGCGCCGGCTGGATCACCGGCTGGATCACTGGCGGCAGTTGGGCGGCCGCGGTGAGCCGCTCGACCGGCGGGGCGCCGGTGCGGTGCACCCGGAGCCAGGCGGTGGCCTGCTCGGCCGGCAGGGCCGCCGAGACCAACCAGCCCTGGACGGCGTCCACGCCCATCCGGTGCAGCCGCTCCCAGGTCTCGTCGTCCTCCACGCCCTCGGCCACCACCGTCAGGCCGAGCGAGTGGGCCAGCTCCACCGAGCAGCGGACCACGGCCGCGTCGTGGTCGTCGGCGACCATCCGGGAGACGAAGGAGCGGTCGATCTTCAGTTCGCCGACCGGCAGGCTGCGCAGCCGCACCAGCGAGGAGTGGCCGGTCCCGAAGTCGTCCAGGGACATGCCGACGCCGTACCCGCGCAGCTCGGCCAGGGTGTCGGCGGCCCGACGGGAGTCGTCCAGCAGCAGCCGCTCGGTGATCTCCAGCTGGAGTGCGTGGGCCGGCACCTGGTGGCGGACCAGGTGCCCGGCGACCCGCTGGGCGAAGCCGGGGTTCAGCACGTCGCGCGGCGAGACGTTCACCGCGACCTGCACCTGGAGGCCCTGTTCGCGCCAGGAGGCGAGCTGGCCGACGGCCGCCTCCAGCACGTAGTCGGTGAGCCGGGGCATCAGACCGCTGGACTCGGCGAGCCCGACGAACTCGTCCGGCGAGACCTTGCCCTGGCCGGGCCGCTCCCAGCGCAGCAGCGCCTCCAGCCCGACCACCCGACCGTCGAAGGCCACCTTGGGCTGGTAGTGCAGCTGCACCTCGCCGGTCTCCAGGGCCCGCCGCAGATCGCCGAGGAGCCCGATCCGGTACGGCGTGTCGGCGTCCTGGGCCTCGTCGTACTGCTCGACGGAGGTGCAGCCGCGCTGGGCGTGGCCCATCGCCACGTCGGCGCGGCGCAGCAGCGACTCGGCGTCCTGGGCGTGCTGCGGGTAGACGCAGACGCCGGCACTGGCCTCCAGCACGAGCAGCAGCCCGTCCAGCCGGATCGGCGCGGCCAGCTCGGCGATCAGCGCCTTGGCGATCCGCTCCAGGGTGTTGGGGCAACCGACGCCGGGCAGCAGGACGGCGAACTCGTCGCCGCCCATCCGGGCCACCATCGGGCGGCCGCGCCGGTACTCCCGGGGCATCCCGGCGAAGACGTCGTCGATCGTCTCCCGGCCGGCGCCGCCGGACGCGCCGGAACGCAGGGCCCGGTGCAGCCGGCGGGCGATGTGCACCAGCAGCCGGTCACCGGCGGTGTGGCCGAGCGTGTCGTTGAGCGACCGGAACCGGTCGAGGTCCAGCAGGATGAGGCCGACGCTGTACCCCTGCTCGTGCTCCGCGATGGCCTCCTGGGCGGCCAGTAACAGGGCCTGACGGTTGGGCAGGTCCGTCAGCGGGTCGGTCAGCTGGTCGCGGGCCCGGTCCCGGGCGATCCGCCAGGCCGCGACCAGGACGGCCAGCGGCACCGCGAACAGCGGCAGCAGCTCGGGCTCGTAGCGGTAGACCAGGACGGCCAGCGGGATGAGCGGTGCGGCGCCGGCCAGCAGGACACCGAGCAGCAGGACCGCACCCGCCACCCCCTGCGGCGGGCGTGTGGGCGCACCGCCGGTCGTACGATCCATAAGCCCTGTCCTCCGTCGGGCCCGCCCCGTCAGGCCGCCTTACGGTGAGGCACCGTACCGGTACCGGCAGCTGCCGGGCATGAGCGACCCCGCGGAGACCGGCTCAGCCGGTGCCCCCACCCCTGCTGACATTCTGTTGCGCTCCAGGGTATTCCGGGGCCCGCCCGGCGGGCAGACTTTCGGACAACCGGGAGCGCGCCACCGCGTTCGGGTGCCGCGCAGTGACACAATGCCCGCTTTCACGGCGCGGCACCCGGTGACGTCGCATCAGGACGATAACAAGACGGACTCAATGGCTCCGCGTTCGGGTCACCCCTCCGCCGGCGCCTGCTCGACGGCCTCCGCGGCGGCCTCCGGTTCGGGCAGGCCCAGGTGCCTGCGGGCCGCCTCCGGCCCCTGCTCCAGCAGCACCGTGAACCCCGCGTCGTCCAGGACCGGCAGCCCGAGCTGAACGGCCTTGTCGTATTTGGAACCAGGATTGTCGCCGGCGACCACGAAATCGGTCTTCTTCGACACCGATCCGGTCACCTTCGCTCCGCGCGAGGTCAGCGCCTCCTTGGCGCCGTCCCGGGTGTGCCCGGCCAGGGTTCCGGTGACCACGACCGTCAGCCCCTCCAGCGGACGCTCGCCCACCTCCTCGGCGGCCTCCTCGGTGAAGCGGACGCCGGCGGCGCGCCACTTCTCCAGGATCTCGCGGTGCCAGTCCACCTGGAACCACTCGACGATCGAACGCGCCGTGCCCTGTCCGACCCCCTCGGTGGCGGCCAGCCGCTCCTCGCTCGCCGCGAAGATCGCGTCCAGGTCGCGGAACTCCCGGGCCAGGTCCTGGGCGGCCACCGGGCCGACGTGCCGGATCGAGAGGCCGTTGAGGAACCGCCAGAGCGGACGGTCCTTGGCCTTCTCGATGTTCTCCAGCATCACCCCGGTGTTCTTCTTCGGCGCACCGGCGGTGGTCGCGAAGAAGGACACCTCCTTCTCCTCGCCGGTCTCGTCGTCGAGCTTCGGCATCCCCGTCTTCTGGTCGCGCACCAGCACCCTGATCGGGAGCAGGGCGTCCACCGTCAGGCCGAAGATGTCGCCCTCGTTGCGCACCGGCGCCTCGGCCGGCTCCAGCGGCTGGGTCAGCGCGGTGGCCGCGACGTAGCCGAGGCCCTCGATGTCCAGCGAGGAGCGGCCGCCGAGGAAGGCGATCCGCTCACGGATCTGGGCCGGGCAGAACTGCGCGTTCGGACAGCGCAGGTCGATGTCCCCCTCCGCCATCGGGCGCAGCTCGGCGCCGCACTCGTGGCAGTGCGACGGCATCACGAACTCCCGCTCGGTGCCGTCCCGCAGGTCGTAGACCGGGCCGAGGATCTCCGGGATGACGTCACCGGCCTTGCGCAGCACGATGGTGTCACCGAGCAGCACGTCCTTGGCCTTGACCACCTGCTGGTTGTGCAGCGTCGCGTACTGGACCATCGACCCGGCCACCTTCACCGGCTCCGCCAGCACCGCGTACGGGGTGGCCCGGCCGGTGCGGCCGATACCGACCTTGATCGCGGCCAGCTTGCCGGTGACCTCCTCCGGCGGGTACTTCCAGGCGATCGCCCAGCGCGGGGACTTCGAGGTCGCGCCGAGCCGCCCCTGGAGGGCGATCTCGTCCACCTTGACCACGACGCCGTCGATCTCGTGCTCGACCGAGTGCCGTTGCTCGCCGAAGTGCTTGATGAAGGCGCGGACCTCCGCCAGTGTGCCGACCACCTCGTTGTGCCGGGCGGTCGGCAGGCCCCAGTCGTGCAGCAGCTGGTAGGCGTGCGACTGGTTGTCGATGTCGAAGCCGACCCGGGCGCCGATGCCGTGCACCACCATGTGCAGCGGGCGGGAGGCGGTGACCAGAGGGTCCTTCTGGCGCAGCGAGCCGGCGGCGGCGTTGCGCGGGTTCATGAACAGCCGGATCATCGCCCGGGGCCGCTTGCCCTCCTTGGCGCGCTCCTCGTTCTCCTGCCGGCGGCGCTCGTTCTCCTCGGCGAACGAGGCGTTCAGCGCCTCGAAGGCGTCGGTCGGGAAGAATACCTCGCCGCGGATCTCCACCAGCGCGGGGACGTCGTCGCCCTTGAGCCGGTGCGGGATCTCCTTGATGGTGCGGACGTTGGCGGTGATGTCCTCGCCGACCCGGCCGTCCCCGCGGGTCGCGGCCTGCACCAACAGGCCGTTCTCGTAGGTGAGGTTGACGGCCAGGCCGTCCACCTTGAGCTCGCAGAGGTAGTGGTAGTCGATGCCCTGCAGCTCGGTGGCGACGCGCTCGGCCCAGGCGGCCAGCTCGTCGTCGTCCATCGCGTTGTCCAGGCTGAGCAGCCGCTCCCGGTGCTCGACCGGGGCGAACAGCCCGGTGGGGGCGCCGCCGACCCGCTGGGTGGGCGACTCCGGGGTGACCAGAGCCGGGTGCTCCGCCTCCAGCCCCTCCAGCTCGCGCATCAGCGCGTCGAACTCGGCGTCGCTGACGACCGGCGCGTCCTGCTCGTAGTACCGGGCGCGGTGGTCCTCGATCTCGGTCGCCAGCTCGGCGTGCCGCCCGCGCACCTCCGCCGGGACGTCCTCCCAGCCCTCGACAGCCACCACCGCAAGCCCTCCGTTACCTCTTACTCCGGGTTGTCCACCAGGCTCTGCGCCGCCCGCGCGCTGAGCGACAACGCCTGGCGCGCGTACGCCGGGGAGGCCCCGGCCAGCCCGCAGGTGGGAGTCACCAGCACACGGCGGCCCAGCAGCTCCGGGGCGAACCCGAGCCTGCGCCACAACGTCCTGACACCCTGGACACTACCGGCCGGGTCCGACACTCCCTGGTCAGTGGACGGGACGACACCGGCGAGGATCACGGTGCCCGCCTCGATCGCCTCGCCGAGCTCCTCGTCCGCCCGGTCCGTCAACAGTGAGAAGTCCAGGGAGACTCCGACCACCCCGGCCCGGCGCAGCAGCGGGAGCGGCACGGCCGGCGCGCAGCAGTGCACCACCACCGGCACGTCGACGCCGCGGATCACCTCGCGCAGTGCCTCCTCGGCGACCTGGCGGTCGACCGAACGCAGCCGCTGGAAGCCGCTGGCGGTCTTCACCCCACCGGTCAGCACGGCGGGCAGCGAGGGCTCGTCGAGCTGGAGCACGACCTCCGCACCCGGGATCCGGCGGCGGACGTCGTCGAGGTGGCGGCGCAGCCCCTCGGTGAGCGAGCCGGCGATGTCCCGGCAGGCACCGCGGTCGGCGAGCGCCTTCTCGCCGTACTTCAGCTCGATCGAGGCGGCCAGCGTCCACGGCCCGACGGCCTGCACCTTGAGCGCGCCCCGGTAGCCCTGGGTGTACTCCTCCAGCGCGTCCAGGTCCTCGCCGAGCCAGGCGCGGGCCCGCCGGGTGTCGCGGCCGGGGCGGTCGGTGAAGCGCCAGCCGCTGGGTTCGGTCTGCGCGAACAGCTCGACCAGCAGGCCCGCGCCGCGCCCGATCATGTCGGCGCCCGGCCCGCGGGCGGGGAGTTCGGGCAGGAACGGCAGCTGCTCCAACGCCCCGGTGGAGGTCCTGGCGGCCTCCCGCGCGTCGGTGCCGGGCAGCGAGCCGACGCCGGTGGCGGCGCCGCGCAGGTCGGGGAAGGAGTGTCCGTTGCTCACCCGCCCGAGCCTAGTGCGCGCGGCACGGGAAGTCGGACCGGCCGACTTCCCGTGCCCGGCCTCACGCCCCCGGGCGGACGGTGATGTCGGTGATCTCCGCGTCCCGGGAGGCGTCGAGCGCGGCCAGGACCGCCTTCACCACCGACCCGGGCGAGATGAACCGGTCGGCGTCGTACTCCGCGCCCTCCTGCTGGTGCACCTTGACCTGCATCGCGGTGGCGGTGCGGCCCGGGTAGACCGAGGTGACCCGGACGCCGTGCCCGTGCTCCTCCAGGCGCAGCGAGTCGGCGAGCGCCTTCAGGCCGTGCTTGCTCGCCGCGTAGGCGGACCAGTCGGCACTGGCCCGCAGCCCGGCGCCGGAGTTCACGAAGACGACGTGGCCCTTGACCAGCCGCAGCGAGGGCAGCAGCAGTCGGGTCAGCTCGGCGGGCGCGACCAGGTTGACGTTCAGGGTCTCCTGCCAGGCCTTGACCGGCAGCTCACCGACCTGACCGAGCTCGACGACGCCCGCGACGTGCAGCAGCGAGTCGAGTTCGATCGGCAGCGCCTGGTGGCCGAAGGCCCAGGAGAGCTTGGCCGGGTCCTTGAGGTCGCCGACCAGGGTGTTGGCCCCGGGGAAGCGCTCGCGCAGTTCGGCGGCGCGGCGGGCGTCCCGGGCCAGCAGCCAGAGGTCGTCCCCGCGTTCGGCGAGGCGCTCGGCGAGGACGGCGCCGATGCCGGAGCCCGCGCCGGTGATCAGATGTGCAGCCATGGCCGTGATCCTCTCAGGCCTTGAGCTGCTCGAAGACCTGGGCCGGGGTGTCGGCGAAGGTGATCAGGTCGCCGAGCGGACGCGGCAGGAAGCCCTCGGCGTCCATCCGCTCCAGCTGGGTGCGCAGGCCCGCGTAGAAACCCTCGGTGTCCAGGACGATCACCGGCTTGTCGAGGATGCCGTGCTTCTTGAGCTCCAGCACCTCGGTGACCTCGTCCATCGTCCCGAGCCCGCCGACCAGGACGACGATCGCGTCCGCCCGGGCGGCCAGCTCCGCCTTGCGCTCGGCGAGGTCACGCGTCATGACCAGCTCGTCCGCGCCGACGTACCCCTTGTGCTTGAGCAGCTCGACCAGCACGCCCACGAGCCGGCCGCCGGCCGCCTTCACCCCGTCGGCCAGCAGCCCCATCAGCCCGGCGTTGGACCCGCCCCAGACCAGGGTGTGCCCGCCCTCCCCGAGCAGCCGGGCGAAGTCGGCGGCGGGGCCGGTGTAGCGGTCGTCGAGCGAGTACGCGGAGCAGAAGACTGTGATGTTCATAGTGTGGTCCGGTCTATCACGCCCCGGTGATCGTTCTCACCGGCATTACCCGCCCGGACGCCCCGTCCGGGCGGGTAGGCGGATCAGTCCGTGTAAGGGACGAGCTCCGCCAGGCCCAGCGTGAAGCCGAAGGGCTCCGGGATGCCGATCGCGTCGCCGAACTTCCGATCACTGCGGGTGTGGTACCGGTCGTGATCCGGCGCGGAGAACAGCGTCACCGTCTGCTGACGCGGGTCCACGATCAGGTACAGCGGGATGCGCATCACGGCGTAGTCGTGCAGCTTGTCCATCCAGTCGTTGCCCGGATTGGACGGCGAGACGATCTCCACCGCGATCAGGGCCTCCTCGGCAGGGGCCTTGTTTCCCGGCTCGGAGAGGACGGCCGGAGGAAGGTAGGTCAGGTCGGGCGCGCGCCCCTTGGAGCTGTCCGGGCTGACGATCTCACTGCGCTCGCTGGGCAGATAGCCGTCGGGAGCGTGCTGCTCGAACTGCCGGCGCACCTGGGCGACATTGAGCTGATGGATGTTCGAGGGCGGCGCCTGCATGATCAGTGTGTCGCCGGACCACTCGATCCGGACGCCTTCCGGGGCGATCCGCTCCAGTTCCTCGACGAAGTCGCGGTGCTGCTCGTAGAAGGTCATGCCGTCCTCTCCGGAGGGTGCCTCGGGCATTCTCGGCCGCTCCACTTCCCCAGCACGTCGCGCGGCTCGGGACAGCTCGGTCCACGATGCCTGATCGTGCTGACGGTCCTCAGCCACGACGGCCGAGCAGGCTCCGACCGTCGTGGGTACGGATGCTCGGCGCGGCACCGCCCTCGCGGAGCGCGTCCAGCACACGTACGGCGTACACCTCGGCCATCCGGTCGGCCACCTCGGTCGGCGTGAGCCAGGCGACGGCGGTCGACTCCTCCGAGAGCTGCTCCGCCCCGCTCTCGGGGTGGCACCGGAAGACCAGGGCGACGACGCCCCGGGGCACGTTCTTGTAGACGCCGGTCAGCCGCTCCACGCCGACCCTGATCCCGGTCTCCTCGAAGACCTCGCGCCGCACCCCGTCCTCGACGGACTCGGACAGCTCCAGCACCCCGCCGGGCGGCTCCCACGTCCCGTTGTCGGCCCGGCGGATCGCCAGCACCCGGCCGTCCTCACGGACGACCGCTCCCGCGACGGACACCGAGTGGAGCGGCGTCGACCGGGGCGTCCCGGTGCGGTGACTCATGCACAGGAGGATACGAGCCCCGGCCCACCTGGGCATGTCGGTCCGAGAGGACACCCAGGACGGCGACCAGACCTGCGGCGAGGCGGTCCGCAGCGGCGGCGTCGGGAGCGTTCGCCGGCCGGTGGGACGCCAGGCGGGCGGCGAGCCAACCCGGGGAGGCCCAGCCGGCCTCGATGGCCATGGCGGTGACCCGGCGCAGCAGGTCGCCCTCCGGGACGGCGCGGGCGGCCCGCTGGAGGTCGGGCGGCAGGTGCCCGGTCAGCCGCTCCCAGTGCGTGGCCTCGGCGGGCAGGGCCGGCTGTTCGCTCGCGCGCGGAGTGGCACCTGTCACCACAACAGTAACCATCTCCTCTACCTGGTAAGGGACTTCCTGGTTCAATCCGCACGTGCGGAGCGTCGAGCCGGTACGTGCGGACCGGTCCGGCTCCGCACCTGCGGACTTCCGCTCGCCGCAACGCGGCTGCGGCACCACCGCACGTGCGGACCTCACGGATTCCGCACGGGCGGGCTTGTCGGCGGCGCAGCGAAGCAGCTCCTGCTTGACGCGCCGGGCGTCGGCGCGCAGGACGGCGAGGGCGGCGTCCCAGTCGGGGACGCCGCCCAGGGGCAGGGTGACGGCGTAGCCGCGCACCCGGACGCCGGAGGGGCCGTGGACCAAGGCCATGACTCCGGCCGCCTCGGCGGCGCGGTAGAAGCCGGGAACGGAGTCCTTGGAGACCCGACAGGCGCGGGAGAACCAGAGGTTGGACGGCGGGCAGTGGAGATTGGTCCCGTCCGCGTCGGCCTTCTGCGCGGCGTGCAGGAGGAAGAGGACGAAGGACGGTCCGAGGGACTTCCAGGGCCCACCGGTCGGGACGCTCTGCATCCACTGCCCGACCCGGATCCGGAACTCGTTCGCGGGCGGGGTGCCGGTGGGACGGGCGAGGGCTAGAGCCTCGGTCGTGACGACGTGCACGTTCAGCCTTTCGTGGCCGATATGCGAGCCGGAAGACAGCACGGCTGGCATACTGGCCGAGGTTGGTAGACGCGCGCGCCGGAACCGCCAAGTTACAGACGCACGCGAGAATGGCCACCGCCCAACTGGGCGGTGGCCATTGCAGTTTATGCCAAGAGAGCAGCAGATTTGACGGACAGTCACAGATTCGCTGCGCTGAGCACTCGGGCGTGCGGGCGGGAAGCACAGCCGCCGAGGATCAGACGAGGTCGAGAACCATCACATCGTGCCGGGCCGCCCCCTCCCAGGGGATCGCTGAGCCGACCCTCCGGTAGCCCCATGCTCGGTAGGACGCCTGAGCCGCCGTGGCCTGCGATCGGCTGTTCAGCATTACCCGGGCATTGTCGAGACCCTCGACAAGGGTGCGGTGCATCCGGGTGGCGACACCCTGCCGGCGCCACCCGGGCCGAACCGCCAACTCGAAGAGCCCGAACGTCCGCTTCCCGTCCTCCCGCCTGAGATGGTCGGGCACGGGATCAGTCAGCGTGTTCCACCATCCGGTGCTCGCCGACAGCGGGTAGCCGTACGCCATACCCACTACGGTGTCGCCGTCGAAGGCGACAGCAGCTCGGAAGCCGCGCCGACGAACCTGCGAGCGGAACCGACGGAACGCCCGCTCCACGTCGGCCGGCCCCTCCCCGTACGGGGGTTCCGCGAACGCCTCCGCGAATACCTCCTTCAACTGCGGCTCTAGCTCGGCTGTTTGCTTGCCATGAAGAAGCCGAACAGTCACCGTCACACCGTCCTCCGCGCCCACCGATCACCTGAGATAGACCTTCTGCCACTCCAGCGAGGTCATCGACAGTGCGGCCTCGGCAAGTTGGCGGGCCGACTCGGTCTTCAGACTGCCCAGACTGCTGTCGATCCACGGCTGCACGTTCTGGTACCCCTGCTCGCGGTACTCGACGGCCTGCAGCAGGCATTCGAGCTTGTCGGCGTCGTGCGCCACGACGACTTCCAGGCTGTCCCCGTTCTCGTACTCCTCCACGATCGCCTTGACGCCCGAGAGGACAGCCGGGTGCGCAGCGCTGACCTGGTCAGCGGTAACCCGCTCGTTCGGGGCAGCGGACAGGTATCGCCGGCCGATGTGCGGGATGTCGCCGATCCGGGTCTCCTGCGTGTCGTGGAAGAGGCAGAGCAGGGCGACCTTGGCAGGGTCCACACCCTCCATCATCGCGAGGACCGCGCCGACGACCCCGGTGCGAAAGGAGTGCTCCGCGATGGTCTCAGGATCCTTCACCCCGGCGATCCACCAGCCCGAACGCTTGGCCCGCTTGAGCATCCCCGCCTCGAAGAGGTAGCTCGCCGTGCCCTTCGCCTGCGCTTCCTCTGCCATAGCCACCTCTCGGTCATGTGCTGTAGCCGCTTGTCCGAAGACCGTAGTGCACGGACTCCAACTCGCGCCGGGACTCAACGGAGAGAGTGTTTCCATCGAGCAGAAGCCTCACTCGTCCCGCCAACTCCCGTGCAACGTGCGGGTCCGAGTCGAGCAGCCCACGACGGGAAACGATCAGCGCCCAGATCGAGTGGATATACAAATCGGTGTACTCCACTGCCCGGTCGAGCCGAACCGCGAAAGCGCGAAGCAGCGCTGAGGCATCCCAGGCCGGCCGGTCGCGTTCAGCCATGAAGCCGTCGTCCGTCTGAGGCCGACCGTCCAGACCCAGCCAGTGTGCCCAGTAGTTCAGGTTGGCGACCTCGGCTTCGTCGTGATCCGCGATGGACCTGTTGATGAACTCCCTCATCAATGTCGGGTCGCCTTGGCGCGCAAGGGCAGCAGCAACCGACCGCGCCTCGACCCAGCGTGGCGACCAGCCGTCCACGGTCGCTGTCATGGCACCTCTGCGACGCAACCCGTCGAACCATGAAGCAGCGTCCCACTCCTGATCGTACGAGGAGAGATACCACACCTGCCGGCGCAGGAGGGAAGAGTCTTCTCCTGCCCGTTCCACCATCTCAGAGGCTGTACGAAGGCACTGGAAGAACCGCGCCCGAAGGCCCGCTTCCAAGAGCGGCGACGACGAAACCGGGCCTCGGCGGGCCGCTGGAATCGTCGAGTGTGCCGCGACGACCCCCGGCAGCACACCGCCGACAGCCCACCCAATCATGTGGGTCGTATCGCGGGTGAGTACCCATGCCGCGAGCGGATGGTCGCCCAGACGGCCGTGGAGGGGATCGGCTCCGAGGATCTCCCCCAGGAGAAGATCCGCGTCCATCGCGGTATTCAGCATCTCCACCAGGCCGCTCGGGGCGCCGAGCAGGATCAGCCTGCGGCGCATCGCGACGAGGTTCCCCGCCCTGGTGGCCGACAGCGGACGCCGCCCCGACTCCCAGCCCTGCAAGGTGCTCTTGTCGACGCCCAGGTCCTCCGCCAACTCGTCCTGAGTACGGGGGATCTGCTCACGGATGACCTTGAAGAGAAAACCCGTGATCGCGCCCTCCGTCACCCGTCCGGGCAAAGGACGACTGCCAGTCGGTGTTGTGGGCCGCCTTACCGGCGGATAAGCAGCCATTGGGACGCTCCCTGGCCTCGATCGTCCGGGTATCTCGTACTGACAGTCCGTCGAACCACAATGTCACGCGGCGTAGCGTCATGACTACGGGCCGGCCCCGACGCGGCTCGGGAATCGTAGTTCCGTTGCGCCTCTCCGTGGTTACGAACAGCCAGATCTCAGCCGTATTGGGGACTCGCTCCCTCGGCCCGGAGCCACATTCACTCCCCACCTCATGGAGCTCCCATGCCACGCGCGTCGCTGCAGGCCGCAATGCCTCCCCACGCGATCCGCTCGCCAAGTCCTCCGGCTGGCGCTGTTTCACCTTCCCCTTGCGAGTCGACCGGATGCCTCGCAACTGCCTCGTTGCCCTACCGGCCCGAATCGGTGGGCCTGGCTCGGCGGCTGGTCCGCGAGGTGCTGACGGGGTGGGGGCTGCTCCACCTGATCGACACCGCCGCGTTGGTCACCAGCGAGCTGGTGACCAACGCGGCGAAGACCGGGTGTCATCGGCATATGACGGTCACCGTCACGCTCATCGCCGACGCGACCGTGCGGATCTCGGTGCGGGACGGCTCGCGGTGCCTGCCCGTCCTCCTCCGCGCCTCCGACGACGACGAGTGCCACCGTGGGCTCGCGCTCGTCCATCAGCTCACCGGCGGCCGCTGGGGAGTCACGGTCGAGCCGTTCGGCAAGGTCGTCCATGCCGACGTCGCTCGATGACCAGCCTGCCCGCGAGGCCCTCGAACCCCTCCGGCTCTGGACCGCCTGCGCCGTATCAGCGGCGGCCCTGTTCCACCTCGTCGCCGCCGCACTCGTGCTGACCCGTTGACCTCCTGCCCGTGCCGACGCCGGGCCGGCGTCGGCACGGGCAGGTCAAGCGGGCAACGAGCGGTAACCCCATCGGCTCACGCTGCCCGGACGAGGCGGTCCCCGGTGACAGCGGAGGCATCCGCGAGGGCGGTCACGCGCCCACGCGGAGCTGCCGCCCGGCATACCTCCTGGAGGATGCGAGAGGCGGCCGGACAACACCCGGCGGGCAACCGCCCGCCGGCCCCACCAGCACGGAGGTACGGACATGGGCAAGCGCGGCGGCGGGACCGGCGACGGCAAGGGCGGCGGCCAGCAGGACGACAGCAACAAGGGCGCCGGGCACGGCGGCGGCGGTTCGGACGAGGGCGGGAACACCTCGGACGGTTCGGCCCCGGCGGGCGGCGGCGGCAAGTGACCGGCGAGACGCACAAGGAGGCGGGCCCCCTGGGGCTCGCCTCCGCGCTGGTGGCCGGCGGCGCGCTCTCCTCGGACTGGCTCCCCTCCTTCGAGGCGGTGCCCCGTGAGCTGTTCGTCCCGGACCGCATCTGGCCGGGCGTCGCGGACGGCACCCGGCAGAACCCCGTCGTCCACCGGTCACAGGACCCCGAGGCGTGGCGACGAGCGGTGTACTCGGACATCCCGCTGACCACGCAGTGGGACGACGGGGACCACGAGGGGGACGGACTCGGCACCACTCCGAGCTCGTCCAACTCCATGCCGACCATGGTGTTCTCGATGCTCCGGGACCTGGACGTGCGCCCGGGCGACAGGGTGTTGGAGATCGGCGCCGGCACCGGGTGGAACGCCGGCCTGCTGGCTCACCGCCTGGGTGATCCCCACGTGGTCACCGTCGAGTACGACCCGGACGTTGCTCGCGGTGCCCGGGAGAACCTGGCGCGGGCCGGGCTCGGGCCGACCGTGATCCAGGGCGACGGACGCGTGGGCTGGGCCGACGGCGCGCCGTACGACCGGGTCATCGCCACCTGCTCCCTGCTGGAGATCCCTCCGGCGTGGCTGGAGCAGACGGCGCCCGGCGGGATCGTCGTCGCCCCGTTCGGCACCGAGTACGGCGGCGAGCAGATCGTCCGGCTGACCGTGAACGACGACGGGTCCGGCGCGAGCGGCAGGTTCACCCGGAGTTCGGCATTCATGCGGCTGCGCCAGCAGCGCACGGACCGGCCGCCCTTCGGGGACTACCTGCGCGGCCGGGAGTGGCCCGCCGACGGGGTGAGGAGCACGACCGCCCTCGCCCCTCCGGACACGGGCGGGTGGTTCGAGCAGTTCCTCATCGGGTCCGGTGTACCCGGCGCGTTCTGGAGGGCGGAGCGCTACGAGGACGGCGCCTACACGCTGTGGCTCTACAGCCGGGACACCCTGTCGTGGGCCTCCGCCGACTACGAGCGGGGGCGCACGGAGTTCGAGGTGTACCAGTCCGGCCCCCGCCGGCTGTGGGACGAGGTGGCCGCCACCTACCAGTGGTGGGCCGACCGGGGGCGCCCCGGGTACGAGCGGTTCGGCCTGACCGTCACCCCGGACGGTCGGCGCGTCTGGTTGGACTCCCCGGACCGTCCCGTTCCGCAGCACGCGTGACACGCACGGGGGCCCGGCCGTCCGGTGCGGACGGCCGGGCCCCCGAAAGCCGGAGACTACGCGGTGACCGCCCGGCGCTCCGTCGTCGCGATGGTGGCGGAGCCGATGACGCGGGTGCCGTCGTACAGCACCACCGCCTGGCCGGGGGCGATGCCGCGGGCCGCGGTGTCGAGGGCGACGCGCAGTTCGCCGTCGACCACCGAGGCGGTGACCGGGACCTCCTCGCCGTGGGCGCGCAGCTGGGCGGTGTAGCGGCCGTCGGCGAGTTCCTCGGTGCCGCACCAGCGCGGGCGGATCGCGGTCAGCGCCGTGACGTCCAGGCCCTCGACGGGCCCGACGGTGACGGTGTTGTTCACCGGGGAGATGTCGAGGACGTAGCGCGGCTTGCCGTCGGCGGCCGGGCGGCCGATCCGCAGGCCCTTGCGCTGGCCGATGGTGAAGCCGTACGCGCCGTCGTGCTCGCCGAGCTTGGTGCCGTCCGCGTCGACGATGTCGCCGGTGGCGGTGCCGAGGTGCTTGGCCAGGAAGCCCTGGGTGTCGCCGTCCGCGATGAAGCAGATGTCGTGGCTGTCGGGCTTATTGGCGA
Source organism: Kitasatospora sp. NPDC059327 (assembly GCF_042752535.1). Taxonomy (NCBI): domain Bacteria; kingdom Bacillati; phylum Actinomycetota; class Actinomycetes; order Kitasatosporales; family Streptomycetaceae; genus Kitasatospora; species Kitasatospora sp. NPDC059327. Next base: position 43,039 of record NZ_JBHYYB010000051.1, read on the forward strand.
CGGCCAGGCCGCGGCGCTCGGCCTCCTCGCGGATGACGTCCTTGGTGGTGTCGCCGAGCGGGAAGAGCGAGTGCGCGAGCTGGTCGGCGTCGAGGACGCCGAGCACGTAGGACTGGTCCTTGGCGCCGTCCACCGCGCGGTGCAACTGGCGCTCCCCGGAGGGCAGGTCGACGATCCGGGCGTAGTGGCCGGTGCAGACGGCGTCGAAGCCGAGCGCGATCGCCTTGTCCAGCAACGCGGCGAACTTGATCTTCTCGTTGCAGCGCAGGCAGGGGTTCGGGGTCCGGCCGGCCGCGTACTCGGCGACGAAGTCGTCGATGACGTCCTCGCGGAACCGCTCGGCGAGGTCCCAGACGTAGAACGGGATGCCGATCACGTCGGCCGCCCGGCGGGCATCGCGGGAGTCCTCGATGGTGCAGCAGCCGCGGGCGCCGGTGCGGAAGGACTGCGGGTTCGCCGACAGCGCCAGGTGCACGCCCGTCACCTCGTGCCCGGCTTCGGCGGCACGGGCCGCGGCGACGGCGGAGTCCACCCCGCCGGACATCGCCGCGAGCACACGCAGGCGGCCAGTGGACGGGGCGGTCGGAGCACCGGGGAAGTCAGTCATGATGCCACCAGGGTACGTGGTCCCGACGGACCCGCGGCCGGGATGTTCAGCGCCGCGCGGCCGCCGCCAGGCCCGCGTTGCGGGCCCGCTGGACCACCGGCGCGATGGCGCCGGCGAGCGCGGTGACGTCCTCCCGGGTCGAGGTGTGGCCGAGCGAGAACCGCAGCGAGGCGCGGGCCAGCAGCGGGTCGACGCCCATCGCCAGCAGGACGTGGCTGGGCTGCGGCACCCCGGCCGAGCAGGCCGATCCGGTCGAGCACTCGATGCCCTGGGCGTCGAGCAGCATCAGCAGCGCGTCGCCCTCGCAGCCAGGGAAGGAGAAGTGCGCGTTGGCGGGCAGCCTGCCCTGCGCCGTCGGGTCGCCGTTGAGCACCGCGTCCGGGACGCCGGCCAGCACCGAGGCGACCAGGTCGTCGCGCAGCGCGCCGAGCACGGCCGCGTGCTCGTCCTGCCGCTCGACCGCGAGCGCCGCGGCGGCGGCGAAGCCCGCGGTGGCCGGCGCGTCCAGCGTGCCGGAGCGGACATCGCGCTCCTGGCCGCCGCCGTGCAGCAGCGGGACGGGCGTGGCGCCGCGCGACAGCAGCAGCGCGCCGATGCCGTACGGGCCGCCGACCTTGTGGCCGGTGACGGTGAGTGCGGTGAGCCCGGACTCCGCGAAGGAGACCGGTACCTGACCGAGCGCCTGAACCGCGTCGGCATGCATCGGGATGCCGAACTCGGCCGCCACCGCCGCGAGTTCGGTGACCGGTTGAATGGTGCCGACCTCGTTGTTGGCCCACATCACGGTGACCAGCGCGACCGAGGCGGGGTCACGTTCGATCGCCTCGCGCAGCGCCGCCGGGTGGACCCGGCCGTAGCCGTCCACCGGCAGGTACTCGACCCGGGCGCCCTCGTGCTCGGAGAGCCAGTGCACCGCGTCCAGTACGGCGTGGTGCTCGACGGGGCTGCACAGCACCCGCGTCCGGGCCGGGTCGGCCCCCCGCCGGGCCCAGTACAGGCCCTTGACGGCCAGGTTGTCGGACTCGGTGCCGCCGCCGGTGAGCACGATCTCGCTCGGGCGGGCGCCCAGCGACTCGGCCAGCGACTCGCGGGACTCCTCGACCACGCGGCGGGCCCGGCGGCCGGCGGCGTGCAGGGAGGAGGCGTTGCCGACGACCCCCAGGTGCGCGCTCATCGCGGCGATCGCCTCGGGCAGCATCGGCGTGGTCGCCGCATGGTCCAGGTATGGCATAACCATCCGATTGTAGAGGGCTGCCGCACGGCACTCGGGCCACCGGCGGGATCCGGGCGCCGCGCACCGCGCGCAAACGCCCCGATCCGGCCAACCGTCCGCCATCCGCCTGCCACCCGACGGCCACCCGACGGCCGCTCCCCCGCCGCCGGACGACCGCCGGACGACCCGGGTGTCCGGCGGCCAAGCCCGGACGTCCGGGGGCTCGTTGGTCCGCCGCCGGGGCGAACCGTTAGCCTGTCGGCCACTGCAATCGGCCGCACCGGACAGGACTGGGGGCGCAATGTCGCAGTCGGTCGACCGCGCCCTCACCCTCCTCGGGTCCCTCGGCGACGGCCCGGTCACCCTCGACCAGGCCGCGACCAGCATCGGCGTGCACAAGTCCACCGCGCTGCGGCTGCTGCGCACGCTGGAGGAGCACGGCTTCGTCCACCGCCAGTCCGACCGGCGCTACCGGCTCGGCGGCCGCGTCCTCTCGCTCGCCCACCGGGCGCTGGAGGAGATCGACGTCCGCCAGATCGCGGCGCCCTACCTGGCGGCTCTCCACCGGCGCTGCGGCCTGACCGTCCAGCTCGCCGTCCTCCAGGACGGCGAGGTCCTCTACCTGGACGAGCTGGCCGGGCGCGGACCGGGCAACGACACCGCCCGGCCGACCCGGATCGGGCGGCGCGCCCCGGCGACCGGCACCGCGATCGGCCGGGTCCTGCTGGCCGGTCTGCCCGGCGAGGACGACCACGACCTGCCCGTCGACCTGGCCGCCGTCCGCCGCCAGGGCTGGGCGGCCGAGTCGGCCGAGCATCGGGAGGCGGTGGCCTGTGTGGCGGCCCCGGTGGCGGGCAGTGCCGGGCGGCCGGTCGCGGCCTGTGCGATCAGTGCCCCGACCGACCGGGTGCCGCCGGTCGAGCTGGTCCGGCTGCTGCCCGAGCTGCTCTGCACCGCCGAGGCGATCTCGCTGGCGTACGGGGGCTCGCCTACTCCTCGCTGGTGCGAGAACCGTTGCGGTGCCAAGCCCGCGGTGCGCGCCAGCCGTACCTGAGGGCGAGCATCCGCAGCACGAAGGCGGTCAGCGCGGCCGCCGTGCCGGTGAGCGCGGTCAGCCGGTCGAGGCCGATCAGCAGCACCACCAGCGCCGAGCCGACCAGCGCCGGGACGGCGTAGATCTCCCGGTCCCAGCGCAGCAGCGAGGGGATCTCACCGGCGAGCATGTCGCGCATCACACCGCCGCCGGCCGCCGTCACCATGCCGAGGGCCATCGCGGCCACCGCGCCGAGGCCGTAGTCGTGCGCCTTGGCCGTCCCGGTGACGCAGAACAGCCCGAGGCCGAGCGCGTCCAGGGTCTGCACCGCGCGGTTGATCCGCTCGACCTCGGGGTGCAGGAAGAACACCACCAGACCGGCCACCAGCGGCGTGCTGAAGTAGCCCAGGTTGGAGAAGGCCGCCACCGGGGTCGCCCCGATGACGAGGTCCCGCATGACGCCGCCGCCCAGCGCCGTCACCTCCGCGAGCACACAGATCCCGAAGATGTCCATGTTCTTGCGCACGGCCAGCAGCCCGCCGGAGAGGGCGAAGACGAAGATGCCGACCAGGTCCAGGCTCTGCTGCACGTCGGAGGGGAAGATCTGCGATGTCACCGGACAACTATGGACCCACCGGACACCGCGGCCCGACGGACGTCACGCGCACGCCGTGCGCCGTCACACTCGGCGACGGCCGCCATTCGGCCGCCATCTGCGGCAGCACCCCGGACGCATGCCGGACGCACCCCGACGCGTCCCCACCACGTCCCCGCCACGCGAAGGGGCGCGGCCGCCGCCCGGAGGCAGCGGCCGCGCCCTCGACGGCACCGGGGGTGTCCGTCACGCCGTGGTGGCCACCTCGCCGTGCTCCGGGAAGTGGCAGGCCACCTGGTGGCCGGCCTTCGCCGCGACCAGCGGCGGCTCCTGGGCCGCGCAGATGTCCTGGGCCTTCCAGCAGCGGGTGCGGAACCGGCAACCGGACGGCGGGTTGATCGGCGAGGGCACGTCGCCCTTGAGCAGGATCCGCTCGCGCCCGCCCTGCTGGCGGCGGCGCGGGTCGGGCACCGGCACCGCGGACATCAACGCGGTGGTGTACGGGTGCATCGGGGCCGCGTAGAGCGAGTCCCGGTCGGCGATCTCGACGACCTTGCCGAGGTACATCACCGCGACCCGGTCCGAGACGTGCCGGACCACCGAGAGGTCGTGCGCGATGATCAGGTAGGTCAGGCCCAGCTCGCGCTGGAGGTCGTCCAGCAGGTTGACCACCTGCGCCTGGATGGAGACGTCGAGCGCCGAGACCGGCTCGTCCGCGACGACCATCTTGGGCCGCAGGGCGAGCGCCCGGGCGATGCCGATGCGCTGGCGCTGGCCGCCGGAGAACTCGTGCGGGTAGCGGTTGTAGTGCTCGGGGCTGAGCCCGCACAGCTCCAGCAGCTCCTGGACGGCCTTCTTGACCCCGCCCTCGGTCTGCACCTTCTGCAGCCGGAACGGCGCGCCGACGATGGTGCCGACGGTGTGCCGGGGGTTCAGCGAGGAGTACGGGTCCTGGAAGATCATCTGGATGTCGCGGCGGAGCGGCCGCATCGCACCCGCCCCCAGGTGGGTGATGTCCCGGCCCTCGAACTCGATCTTCCCGCCGGTGGGTTCGTCGAGGCGGGTGACCAGCCGGCCCATCGTCGACTTGCCGCAGCCGGACTCGCCGACGACGCCCAGGGTCTCCCCCGCGTTGACCGTGAAGTCGATGCCGTCGACGGCCCGCACCGCGCCGGTGTTGCGGCGCAGCAGGCCCCCCTTGATCGGGAAGTGCCGGGCCAGACCGGTCACCCGGAGCAACGGCTCGCGGTCGGTGGCGGGTGCGGGCGCGGGCACCTTCTTCGTGGGCTCGGGGGCCGCCGCCTGAGTGTCCGTCATCGGTTCTCTCCAGAATGGTGGTACGAAACCGGGCTCACAGCCGGGGCGCGATCTCTTCGGTGAAGATGCGGTGCCGGTCGGCGGCGGCGAGGTGGCAGGCCGCGTGGTGCCCGGGTGCCGCCTCGGTCAGGACGGGGACCTCGCCGGTCGAACGCCCACCGGTCAGGTCGGCGTACGGGCAGCGCGGGTGGAAGGCACAGCCGGACGGCACGTTGATCAGGCTGGGCGGGGTGCCCTTCACCGGGACGAGCCGCTCCTGAAGCTCACGGTCGAGACGCGGCATCGATCCCAGCAGGCCCCAGGTGTAGGGGTGCTGGGGCGCGTCGAAGAGGCTGTCGGCGGGACCGCGCTCGACGCACTTGCCGCCGTACATGACCAGGATGTCGTCGGCGAGTTCGGCGACCACCCCGAGGTCGTGGGTGATGACGATGACGGCCGAGCCGAACTCCTGCTGCAGGTCGCGGATGAGGTCCAGGATCTGCGCCTGGACGGTGACGTCCAGTGCGGTGGTGGGCTCGTCGGCGATCAGCAGCGAGGGGTCGTTGACCAGGGCCATCGCGATCATCGCGCGCTGGCGCATGCCGCCCGAGAACTGGTGCGGGTAGTCGTCCACCCGGCGGTCGGGCTGCGGGATGCCGACCCGGTCGAGCATCTCGACCGCGCGGGCCCGCGCCTGCTTCTTGGTGGCCTGCGGGTGGTGCACCCGGTAGGCCTCGACGATCTGCGCCCCGACGGAGTAGTAGGGGTGCATCGCGGTGAGCGGGTCCTGGAAGATCATCGCCATCTGGCGCCCGCGCAGCTGGCGGACCCGCTCGGGGCCTGCCGCGATCAGCTCCTCGCCGTCCAGGTGGATCCCACCGCTGATCCGGGCCCGCTTGGAGCGGTGCAGGCCCATGATGCCGAGCGAGGTGACGGACTTGCCGGAGCCGGACTCGCCGACGATCCCGAGGGTCTTCCCCTTGTGCAGGTCGAAGCTGACCCCGTCGACCGAACGGACCAGGCCGTCGTCGGTGTCGAAGTGGATCCGCAGGTCCCGCACCGACAGGAACGGGTCCCCGGTCGGGGTGGCCACCGGCGCCGGGGTCTTCTGGAGCTCGGTCACGACAGCCTCACTCGGGGGTCGACAGCGGCGTACAGGAGGTCAACCACGAGGTTGCAGAGGACGATGAAGAAGGCGGCGAGCAGGGTGACGCCGAGGATCTTCGGCAGGTCGTTGTCGGCGATCGCCGAGACCGCGAAGGCGCCGACGCCCTGGAGCGAGAACACCTGCTCGGTGATCAGCGCACCGCCGAGCAGCAGGCCGAGGTCCATACCGAAGATGGTGACGACCGGGGTGAGCGCGGAGCGCAGCCCGTGCTTGACGACCACCTTGCGCTCGACCAGGCCCTTGGCCCGGGCGGTGCGGATGTAGTCCTCGCTCATCGTCTCCAGCATCCCGGCGCGGGTGAGCCGGGCGTAGAGCGCGGAGTAGAGGAAGGCCAGCGAGATCCACGGGAGGATCAGGTTGCGGGCCCACATCAGCGGGTCGTCGGTGAAGTTGACGTACTGGAGGTTGTCCAGGATCGGCCACTCGTAGCTGAAGAGCGTGAGCAGCAGGGCACCGGTGAAGAAGACCGGCAGCGAGACGCCGGCCAGGGCGATGCCCATCGACAGCCGGTCGAAGATCGACTTCGGCTTGAGCGCGGAGATCACACCGGTGGTCACGCCGGAGACCAGCCAGAGCACGGCCGCGCCGATGGCCAGCGAGAGGGTGACCGGGATGCGCTTGGTCAGCTCGGGCCAGACCTCCAGGTGGTTCTTGAAGGAGTAGCCGAAGCAGGGCACGTGGCAGGTGGCGGCGTCCGGGCCGAACTTGTACTCGGCCCCGGAGACCAGCGCCTTCAGGAAGCGCCCGTACTGGACGTAGACGGGCTGGTCGAACCCGAGGTTCTTCTTGATCGCCGCGACCGCTTCGGGGGACGGGTTCTTCCCGATGTACTGGGTGGCCAGCTGGTCGGTCGTCTCGCCGGCCAGGCGCGGCAGCAGGAAGAAGATCGCGAAGGTGACCGCGCTGACCACCAGCAGCAGCACCACGGCCGCGAGCGTCCTGCGGAGGATGTAGGCAAACACAGTTGGGCGGCTCCGGCGGCCCGCCGCCGTCCGGGATCTTCCGGACGGCGGCGGGCGCCGCTGCCTTCACCTGCCTTCAGGGATGTGGAGCCAGGCTCTTACTTGGTCGTACCGATGTTCAGGTAGTCGTACTCACCCGAGAAGGCCGAGGTGGAGACGACGTTGGTGGCGGTGTCCGAGCGGTACAGGAAGACCTTGAAGTAGGTCAGCGGGACGTAGACCGCCTGCTCCATGACCTTCTTGTCGATGTCCGCGTAGATCTTCTCGCGGGCCGCCTTGTCGGTGTTGACCGCGGCGTCGTCGATCAGCTTGTTGATCGCCGGGTCGTTCAGCGAGGCCAGGTTGCTGTTACCGGCCTCCTTGATGGCGCGGCCGTCGACGATCTGCTGCAGGAAGCCGTAGCCGGTCGGCCAGTCGGCGCCCCACTGCATCATCATCAGGCCGATGTTCTTCTCCTTGTTCTTCGCCGGCACGCCGACGTTGTCGGAGAGGTACTTGCCCTGCGGGAACTGCTGGATCTCGGCGTTGATGCCGACCTTCTTCAGCGCGGCCTGGATCGAGGTCGCCGCGGCGATCTCGGTGGCGCGCTCGGTACGGGCGCTCAGGACGGTCGAGAAGCCGTCGGGCTTGCCGCAGGCCTTGAGGGCCTCCTTGGCCTTGGCCTCGTCGCCCTTGTTGTCCTTGGTCTCGTACAGGTTGATGTCCTGGTGGCCCGGGATGTCGGCCGGGAGCACCGAGTTGGCGATCTGGCCGCGGATCGGGCCGCCGACCGCGGTCTGCACCGAGACCTTGTCGATCGCGTACTGGACGGCCTTGCGGCAGTCGATGTTGTCGAACGGCGCGACCTGGCTGTCGATCGCGGTGTAGACCAGGCGGCCGCCGTACGCGTTGTCCGTCTTGGCCTTGAGCTTCGGGTTCTGCAGGATCTGGGCCTGGGTCTGCGGGTCGACGCCGCCGCCGACGAGGTCCACCTGGGCGTTGCCGGCCAGCAGGTCCTTGTCGATGGTGGACTGCTCGATGTTCATCTTGAGCTGGATCTTGTCCGCGAGCTGCTTGCGGATCGGGTCCGAGGCCTTGTCCCAGTTGGTGTTCGGGACCAGCGTGAGCTGCTTGCCGTCCTCGTAGGACTCGAACTTGTACGAGCCCGAGGCCATCGGGTGCTTGACGTAGTCGGCGCCCTTGTCCTTGTCCTTGGGGACCGGCACGGTCTGCGGGGCCGAGACCAGGTAGTCGAAGTCCGCGAAGGCGTGCTTCAGGTGGAAGACGACGGTCAGGTCGTCCGGCGTCTCGATCGACTTCAGGTCACCGGTGGTGTCCTTGTACGGGCCCGCGTACGGGGTCGCGTTGTCGACCAGGAGGTCCTTGAAGTACGTCGGGCCGTTGGAGAACACGTCCTGCGCGAAGTTGGAGCGCTCCACCGCGTACTTCACGTCCTTGGACGTGATCGCGGTGCCGTCCTCGTACTTCAGGCCCGCGCGCAGCTTGTACGTCCAGGTCAGGCCGTCGGCGCTGGGCTGGCCCAGGGACTCGGCGAGGTCCGGGACCAGCTTGTTGCCCTCGTCGCCGGGGCCCGGCGCGAAGGTGGTCAGCGGACGCCCGTACAGGCGCGAGAAGTTGTAGATGTACGCGTAGTACGTGTTGCCCGGGTCGAGCGAGTCCGGGGTGCCCTTCATCTCGTAGGTGACCGTCCCGCCCTTCTTGTCCGAGGCGTTGACGATGCCCTTGGTGGCCGCGTCGGCGCCGCCGCCGGGTGCGGCGGAGGACGAGTCGTCCCCGCTCTTGGAGGAACCGGAGGAACACCCGGTGACGACCAGGACCGCGGCAGCGGCCGCGGCGGTCAGCGCGACGGTACGGGACCTACGCATGGTGGGATCAACCCCTTGAGGAAGTGATGGCGGATCGGAGGGTCCTGACGGATTGTCAGTTGCTCTTGGGATCGAGGGCGTCACGCAGCCCGTCGCCGAGCAGGTTGAAGGCGAGCACCGTGAGGAAGATCGCCATACCGGGGACCACCATGTACTGGGGGTCCACCTGGTAGTACTTGATCGCGTCGTTGAGCATCCCGCCCCAGGAGGCCTGCGGGGCCTGGATGCCGACGCCGAGGAAGCTGAGGCCCGCCTCGAAGAGGATGTTGGTCGGGATCAGCAGGGTCGAGTAGACCAGGATCGGACCGACCAGGTTGGGCAGCAGCTCCTTGAACAGGATGAACGGCCCCCGGGCCCCCAGGCTGCGGGCCGCGTAGACGAACTCGCGCTCGCGCAGCGAGAGGGTCTGGCCGCGCACGATCCGGCCCATGTAGGGCCAGTTGAAGAAGCCGATCACGAAGATCAGGACCCCGATGTGCAGCGGGAGGCCGTGCAGGCCGAACGCGCCGCCCTGGAGCGAGGCGGAGATCGCGATGGCGAAGAGCAGCAGCGGGAACGCCAGGAAGACGTCCATCACCCGGCTGATCAGCGCGTCTACCCAACCGCCGTAGTAGCCGGCCATGACGCCGAGCACGGTGCCGAGGGTGTTGGAGAGCAGGGTCGCCCCGAAGGCGACGAGCAGCGAGACCCAGGAGCCCTCGATGACCCGGGCGAGCAGGTCACGGCCCTGCAGCGGGTCCACGCCGAGCGGGTGGTCGGCGCTCATGCCGCCCCAGTCCCCGAACGGCAGGCCGCCCAGGTTGGCGTCCAGGAGGTCCTGGTTGAGGGCGTCGGGATCCAGGCCGAACGCCGACTCGATCGGCTTGGCCAGCACGGCGAGCAGGATGAGCAGGATCACCACGACGCCGCCGGCGACGGCGGCCTTGTCCCGCTTGAAGCGGGTCCAGGCGATCTGGCCGAGCGAGCGGCCCTCGATCTTCTTGGCCGGGCTCGCGGTGGCGGCTGCCTCCGGCGTGCTCCCGGCGGTCTTGATGGGTGCGGTCATGGTCAGTTCGGTCCCCTCGCCGACGGTGGCCGGCCCACGGGTGCCGGTCGCCGGTTCGGCGGTACGGCTGGTGCGGACGTGCGGAGGTACAGGTGCGCGTGTTCAGCGGTGCGACGTGCTCGGGTACTGCGGCCGCGCGGGATGGGCATCGCGAGGCTCAAGCGGTCCGCGTGCGCGTTCACCTTCGTGGGGCTCCAAGTACGCGCGGTGCGTTGCGCAGAACTCTCTGCCATCCGAACTGGCTTACGCCAGCCCTGACAACCGAGAGATGCCCAACTGTGATCTGTTGGCATGCACCCCCGAATCCTCGGCATATCGCTCTTCACACAGCTGTTACATGCATGTCAAGAGGCTGCGCAGAACCAGCCGGAAATCCGCCCGGAAAACACCAGGACCGACTTGACGAATCGTCAAGCCGGTCCTGGTAAAGGATTTTGGGCGCATGTACCCGAACTACCCACTGTCGCGCCGTGAACACCCGAACTGCCCGGACTCACGACCGGTGTCCGAAGTGCCCGTGGTTGCGACACGAACACCCGAAGTGCCCAGGACCGCGCCCCGAACACCCGAACGCCCGAAATACCGGGGTCGTACCGCAGGCACCCGAAGTGCCCGTGTTCGTACCGCGGACGCGGGACGCGCCCGCGGTCGTACCGGAGGCGCACGACGCGCCCGGGTCCGCGCCGGGGTGGCCGATCCGCGCGCCGGGGTCAGCGCCCGGGGTAACCGGGCCACGGCTGCTGGGGCGGCGGCTGCTGCCCCGGCCACCCCGGACCGGGCGGCTGGGTGCCGTAGCCGTACGCCGGCCCCGTCTGCGAGGGGTAGGGCGGCGGCACCGGCGGGTACGGCGCCGCCTGCGAACGGCCGTGGCCGCCCGCCTCGCGGTCGTAGAACGGCCGCGCGTTGGCCCGCATCCAGAGCGCCACCGGGTCGTACTCGTCCCCCATGGCCACCGTGGACACCGCCAGCCCCTCCGGGGCGACCGCGATCGCGCGCTGCATCAGCGCCCGGACGGCCTCCACCGTGGGCGGTGAACTCTCGTACAGGTCCAGGCCGATGGCCAGGTACGGCTCGCCCACGGAGGGCTGCACCCAGGCCCGGCGCAGCGCCTTGACCGCCCGCACCTCGACCGCCTGGCGTTCCAGCAGCGCGAAGAACTGCTGGGCGGGCAGCTGCGGTTCGCTCAGCTTCAACGGGCCGGCCGGCAGCCGGTCCAGGCCGGCCGCGATCCGCCGCAGGTCCGCCCAGGGCACCCCGACGCCGCCGCCGGGGGCGTGCGGGTTCAGCCAGAGGCCCCAGCGGGTGCGATAGAGCGAGGCGGCGATCTCGCGCCCCGAGATCACCTCGTGCGCCCGTGCCCAACCGGACGCCGCCAGCTGCTCGGGCGAGGTCACGGCCGGCGCGTAGCCGTGGCCGCTGATCTCCATGTTCCCGTACTGGGCGTCCGCGCTGCCCGGCGTGCCGTGCCAGAGCAGCATCCAGACCTGCCCCGCGGCCAGCGCGTGCAGCAGCGCCTCGTACGCCTCCCAGCGTTCCGGCGCGACGTCGCGCAGGGCGTGCTCCAGCGCTCTCGGATCCGCGCCGGGGCGCCCGGCGGGTGCCTGGCCCCAGGGCCCCGGTGCACCGCCCGTTACCGCTCCCGCACTCATGCGCCCACCTCGCTGCGCCTCTTCTTCTCTCACCTGCCGCCGGCCCGGCGGTCATCTGCAGGCACCCTATGGGGCGCCACCCACCACCGCCACGCCGACGTGCCCGGCCGGACCCTCCGACCCGGTGCCTGGCGGGCGGAACGCGTCACATCCGTGTGTAGAACGGCTGTACCCGGTTGAGCAACCACTCGACCACCGGATCGTCCGCGAGGTCGAGCAGCACGAGGTGGACGCCGCCGGGCAGCGGCGCGGTTCCCAGCGCCCGGCCCAGGGCCTCGTTCACGGCGGCCGGCTCGGCCGGGCCCGCCGGGTCGAGCTGGACGCCGACGAACATCACCGTCGGCTCGCCCTCGACGCTGGCCAGCGCCCGCCTGGCGGTCAGTACGCCGGGCAGGGCGGACAGTTCGTACCGGCAGGCGGCCAGGAAGGCCTCCGGGTCCTCGCCCGGTACCGGCTCGCGCAGCGCCACCCGGCCGCCGGTCGGCGCGTCCGGGGCCTCCCAGCGGTCCTCGCGCGGCCCGCGCCGCAGCTCGGCGACGCCCTGCGGCGGCACCGGGATGCCCACCGGCGCGTCCGGGTTCACCGCGATGCCGACCCCCAGCGGCAGGCCGCGGGCGAACTCCCAGGCCGGCGCGACCGCGAAGGCCATCCCGGGCACCTGCCGCAGGAACACCTCCTGCGAGGAGAAGACCGGGACGTAGGGGTCGCCGGCCAGCTCGATGACCGGCAGGTCCAGGGCCTGTCCCCGCGGGTCGCCGCCGGCCGGCAGCGGGATCCACACCTGGCTGCGGGCCAGCACCTCGACCACCCGGGGGGTCGCGCCCGGATCGCCGAGCGCGGCGGTGAGCACCTGCTCCAGCTCGTTCGCGGGCCATCCGCCGCCCGGCGGCGCCGCCTCCGGGCCGCCCCACCCCTGTTGCTGCTCCACCGGGTACCCCATGTGCCGCTGTACCGTCCCTCTGCTCGCCTACGCCGAGCAGCCTAGCGGGCCCGCGCGCGCAGCCGCGGCGCGCGCCGGTGCCCGGCCCCGGGCGCGGGAGCGGGCGCGGGAGCGGGGGCGGCACGGGCCCGGGGGCCGGAAACGGGGGCCGGCCCGGGGGCGGCCCCCGGGTGGTGGCGGAGGCGCCCGGCCCCGGTGGCGGAGGCTCCCGGCGGGCCGGTCGAACACCGGGTGCGGGGCCCCTCTCCCGTCTTCCGCCGGGACGTGCCATGATGTCCGCGTCTCGGCGTGTTCCCGCCGGGCCCCTAACTCCATACCGGCCGCTCGAACCCGCGCGGGAGAGTCCGGAGTGCCCCGAGAGGCGGCACAGCCGGCGCCGAAGGAGCAAGTCCTCCCCGGAATCTCTCAGGCACCCCTACCGCACGGGTTAGGCATTTCTGGAAAGCGGCGCACGGCCCTGCCGCGCGCCCACCCACGGTGCAAGCCGCCATGCTGTCCTGTTAGCTGTAAAGCGCTGCGGGCCCGTGTGCGGTGAAGCTCTCAGGTTCGACGACAGATGGGGAGACCCAGCCGCCGCATGCCCGCGCGCAGGCTCGGTCCCCGAGCGGGACCGGTCCGGCGTGCGCACACCTGAGTGCCCAGACCGAGGAGTTCCAGGCCATGTCGTCCCTCCGCCTCACCGCGCTCGACGCGCTGCACCGCGCCCTCGGCGCGACCATGACCGACTTCGCCGGCTGGGACATGCCGCTGCGCTACGGCAGCGAGCGCGAGGAGCACCTCGCCGTCCGCACCAAGGCGGGTCTGTTCGACCTCTCCCACATGGGCGAGATCACCGTGACCGGCCCGCAGGCCGGCGCGATGCTGGACCACGCGCTGGTCGGCTTCGTCTCCGCGCTCGGCGAGCTGCGCGCCCGCTACACCATGATCTGCGCCGAGGACGGCGGGATCCTGGACGACCTGATCGTCTACCGCCTGCGCGAGGACGCCTTCCTGGTCGTCGCCAACGCCTCCAACGCCCAGCTGGTGCTGGACGAGCTGATCGCCCGCGCCAAGGGCTTCGACGCTGTCGTCACGGACGACCGCGACACCTACTCGCTGATCGCCGTCCAGGGCCCGGAGTCCACCGCGATCCTGGCCGACACCACCGAGGCCGACCTGCCCGGCCTGAAGTACTACGCGATCCTCCCGGCCCAGGTGGCCGGCCGCGACGTGCTGCTCGCCCGCACCGGTTACACCGGCGAGGACGGCTTCGAGATCTTCTGCAACCCGGGCGACGCCGCGCACGTCTGGACCGCGCTGACCGAGGCCGGCACCGGGCGCGGGCTCGTCCCCTGCGGCCTGTCCTGCCGCGACACGCTGCGCCTGGAGGCCGGCATGCCGCTCTACGGGCACGAGCTCTCCACCGACCTGACCCCGTTCGACGCCGGTCTCGGCCGGGTGGTCCGCTTCGACAAGACCACCAACGAGGGCACGTTCGTCGGCCGCAAGGCCCTGGAGCAGGCCGCCGCCGCGGCCGAGGCCAACCCGCCGCGGGTGCTGGTCGGCCTGGTGTCCGAGGGCAAGCGCGTGCCGCGCGCCGAGTACACCGTGGTGACCACCGACGGCGAGCCGATCGGCCGGATCACCTCGGGCGCGCCCTCCCCCACCCTGGGCAAGCCGATCGCCATCGCCTACGTGGACGCGGCGCACGCCGCCCCGGGCACCACCGTCGCGGTGGACGTGCGCGGCAAGCACGAGCCGGTGCAGGTCGTGGCGCTGCCGTTCTACAAGCGCGCCCGCTGAGGCCCGCCCTACCCGAAGATCCACGTCGAAGCCGTCCGTCCGGCGGCCCGCTTCGTCGTACCCGCTTCCCATCCTGGAGAATGACGCCATGAGCAACCCCCAGCACCTGCAGTACACCAAGGAGCACGAGTGGCTGACCGCCGCCGAGGACGGTGTCTCCACGATCGGCATCACCGCCCACGCGGCCGACGCCCTCGGTGACATCGTCTACGTGCAGCTGCCCGCCGTGGGCGACACCGTGACCGCGGGTGAGACCTGTGGCGAGCTCGAGTCCACCAAGTCGGTCAGCGACCTGTACTCGCCGGTCACCGGTGAGGTCACCGAGGTCAACCAGGACGTCCTGGACGACAACTCGCTGGTCAACAGCGCCCCCTTCGAGGGTGGCTGGCTGTTCAAGGTGCGCGTCGAGGCCACCGACGAGCTGCTGAGCGCCGCCGACTACGACGCCCTGACCAACCCGGCCTGATCCGGCCGTTCGGGGCGGCCGCAGCGCGGCGGCCGCCCCGGCCACCGGGCCGCCCCCGCCCTCCCGTCGCCCACCGCCACCCTCCACCGGGGCGCGTCGCGCGCGGCACCTCCTTCTCTCCTCCCGGGAAGACCACACCATGACGGTTCTCAACCAGTCCCTGCACTCGCTCGACCCGGAGATCGCCGCCGCGGTCGACGCCGAGCTGCACCGCCAGCAGACCACCCTGGAAATGATCGCCTCCGAGAACTTCGCCCCGGTGGCGGTCATGGAGGCGCAGGGCTCGGTGCTGACCAACAAGTACGCCGAGGGGTACCCCGGCCGTCGTTACTACGGTGGCTGCGAGCACGTCGACGTGGTCGAGCAGATCGCCATCGACCGGATCAAGGCCCTGTTCGGCGCCGAGCACGCCAACGTCCAGCCGCACTCCGGCGCGCAGGCCAACGCCGCCGCGATGTTCGCGCTGATCCAGCCGGGCGACACCATCCTGGGGCTGAGCCTGGCCCACGGTGGTCACCTGACCCACGGCATGAAGATCAACTTCTCCGGCAAGCTCTACAACGTGGCCGCGTACCACGTGGACGACAAGACCGGCCAGGTCGACATGGCCGAGGTCGAGCGCCTCGCCAAGGAGCACCAGCCGAAGCTGATCATCGCCGGCTGGTCCGCCTACCCGCGCCAGCTGGACTTCGCCGCGTTCCGCCGGATCGCCGACGAGGTCGGTGCCCTGCTGATGGTCGACATGGCGCACTTCGCCGGTCTGGTCGCCGCGGGCCTGCACCCCAACCCGGTGCCGTACGCGGACGTGGTCACCACCACCACCCACAAGACCCTGGGCGGCCCGCGCGGCGGCGTCATCCTCTCCAAGGCCGAGTGGGCGAAGAAGATCAACTCCGCGGTCTTCCCCGGCCAGCAGGGCGGCCCGCTGGAGCACGTGATCGCCGGCAAGGCCGTCGCCTTCAAGGTCGCCGCCTCGGAGGAGTTCAAGGAGCGCCAGCAGCGCACCCTGGACGGCGCCCGGATCCTCGCCGAGCGCCTGCTCCAGGCCGACGTGGCCGAGGCCGGCGCCTCGGTGCTGTCCGGCGGCACCGACGTCCACCTGGTCCTGGTCGACCTGCGCAACAGCCAGCTCGACGGCCAGCAGGCCGAGGACCGGCTGCACGAGGTCGGCATCACGGTCAACCGCAACGCCATCCCGAACGACCCGCGCCCGCCGATGGTCACCTCCGGCCTGCGCATCGGCACCCCGGCCCTGGCCACCCGCGGCTTCCAGGCCGAGGACTTCCGCGAGGTCGCCGACATCATCGCCGAGGCGCTCAAGCCCGCCTTCGACGAGACCGTCGCCGCCGCGCTGAAGACCCGGGTCTCCGCCCTCGCCGAGAAGTACCCGCTCTACCCGAACCTGTGATTCGGCCGTAGGTGATCGGCCTCACCCTGCCTGGTCACCTGGGATTCCGGGGCACCGCGCACACTGGACAGTGCGCGCGGTGCCCCCTTCCGTGTCAGCACCCCGCCTGCAAGTCCTTCCACGAGACCAGACAAGGACGTCCTCCGTGGCCATCAGCGTCTTCGACCTCTTCTCCATCGGCATCGGCCCGTCGAGTTCCCACACCGTCGGCCCGATGCGCGCCGCCCGGATGTTCGCCCGCCGCCTGAAGTCCGAGGACCTGCTGACCCGGGTGACGGCCGTTCGCGCCGAGCTCTTCGGCTCGCTGGGCGCCACCGGACACGGACACGGCACCCCGAAGGCCGTCCTGCTGGGCCTGGAGGGCCACTCCCCGCGCACGGTCGACGTCGACCGGGCCGACCAGGACGTCGAGCGGGTCACCGCCGAGAAGCGGATCCGGCTGCTCGGCACCCACCCGATCGACTTCGACCCGGGCAGCCAGCTGATCCTGCACCGCCGCCGCTCGCTGCCCTACCACGCCAACGGCATGACCCTCTGGGCCTTCGACGCCGACGGCGGCACGCTGCTGGAGAAGACCTACTACTCGGTCGGCGGCGGCTTCGTCGTCGACGAGGACGCGCTCGGCGCGGACCGCGTGAAGCCCGACGACACCGTGCTCAAGTACCCCTTCCGCACCGGCGACGAACTGCTCCGCCTCAGCCGCGAGACCGGCCTGTCCATCTCCGGCCTGATGCTGGAGAACGAGAAGGCCTGGCGGAGCGAGGAGGAGATCCGGGCCGGGCTGCTGGAGATCTGGCGCGTCATGCAGGAGTGCGTCCGGGCCGGGATGTCCCGCGAGGGCATCCTCCCCGGCGGCCTCAAGGTCCGCCGCCGCGCTGCCTCGGGCGCCCGCGCGCTGCGCGCCGAGGGCATCGGCCCGGCCAACGCCATGGAGTGGGTGACCCTCTACGCGATGGCCGTCAACGAGGAGAACGCCTCCGGCCGCCGCGTCGTCACCGCCCCGACCAACGGCGCGGCCGGAATCATCCCCGCCGTCCTGCACTACTACCTGAACTTCATCCCGGGCGCGGACGAGGACGGCATCGTCCGCTTCCTGCTCGCCGCGGGCGCGATCGGCATGCTCTTCAAGGAGAACGCCTCCATCTCCGGCGCCGAGGTCGGCTGCCAGGGCGAGGTCGGCTCCGCCTGCTCGATGGCGGCCGGCGGCCTAGCCGAGGTCCTCGGCGGCTCCCCCGAGCAGGTCGAGAACGCCGCCGAGATCGGCATCGAGCACAACCTCGGCCTCACCTGCGACCCGGTCGGCGGCCTGGTCCAGATCCCCTGCATCGAGCGCAACGGCATGGCCTCGGTCAAGGCCGTCACCGCCGCCCGGATGGCCCTGCGCGGAGACGGCCGGCACCACGTCTCCCTGGACAAGGCGATCAAGACCATGAAGGAGACCGGCGCCGACATGAAGATCAAGTACAAGGAGACCTCGCGCGGCGGCCTCGCCGTCAACGTCATCGAGTGCTAGGCACACGCACTCCGACCTGGACGTTTGACCCTTTCAGGGCGGTCGGGGCCTTCCCTGCTCGCGTGGCGGGAAGTCCCTGAGAAGTTCCCGGCAGATCCCTGGTCCGCAGAACGCCGACCAGGGATCTGCGGTCAGCGTGGCGGGCGGAGTCGGCGCCTACGCGCGGCCGGCCTCGGGCGGGCGGGCAGGAGCCGGCACCGCGCCCGCGGGTCCACCCAGGACACAACCGGCTCAGAAGCCCTCGGGGTAATCGTCCGTGCGCACAATCCTGGCAACGTAGAACCCAGGTCCGTACGGGGTCTCGGTCACGTGGTACTGAACCAGCCCGAGATCCCGGACCAACGGGGCCAAGTAGCCGCCCGGCAGACCCGGGATCTCTTCCGCATGCTCCGGGTGCCGCCCACCGTCCAACGTCTCGCGCAAGCCGACCAGGAACGCGGCGATCGCCGAGACCACGTCCGGCGGCGTCACCGCGTAGTCGAACACTGCCTCGACCTGCGGCGACAGGATGATCGGGTCGTGCTCCTCATCGCCGTCGTACGGATCGTCCCAGTCGCTCACTGCGGCCCGAGCTCCCTCAGCACTGCCGACAAGGCCCGCCCCGGGGCCGTCCCCTGCCGGACCGCGGTGTGGACGCGAGCCGTGGCGGGGTCGTTGTAAATCTCCAGCCGCAGCCGCCAACGACGCAACACACCCGCGATCTCGTCCTCGTCGGCCGAACCCATGTCGCGGTAGAAGGCCATCCGCTGGGAAGGCGGCAGCGCGGCCCCGATCTCGTCCTGCGTCCGGGGACGCACACGGTGTGGCTCAGTGGGCTGTGCGCTCATCGACTCCTCCTGCTCTGCGCTGTGGCCGGCAACGTCGACCGGAACTCCTGGCAGTCAGTCTCCACTCTAGCGAGCAGCGCTCATCGTCAGAACGCCTTCCAAGCTCTCTCCTCGTAGATCAAGTACAAG
Source organism: Kitasatospora sp. NPDC059327 (assembly GCF_042752535.1). Lineage (NCBI taxonomy): Bacteria > Bacillati > Actinomycetota > Actinomycetes > Kitasatosporales > Streptomycetaceae > Kitasatospora > Kitasatospora sp. NPDC059327. Next base: position 61,537 of record NZ_JBHYYB010000051.1, read on the forward strand.
GAGACCTCGCGCGGCGGCCTCGCGGTCGACGGCATCGAGTGCTGATCGAGCGGGAGACCGTCTCGGCGGCCGAGGAGCACCTCGCGCCGGCCCCTCGGTCATCCGACCTGTGCTCGCCTCGCCCGGGCATCACGGAGGACGACCTGGCCACCGGGCAGCACACGGACGCCGTTGCCGCTGCCCGGCCGGCCGGCCGGCCTGAGCACGATGAGCGCCTCGCCCGAACCCGGGCGGGGCGCTCGCGGGCGGAGCAGGGCGATCACCGCGACCACGAGACTCCTGTCCGTACGGAGAACTCCCGCACACCCGCCACGGTCACCGGCGCGTAGAGCAGGTCGGCTGTCAGCGCCCGCAGGGCCGGCCGGCGCACCTCCTCAGGGGCGACCCGCTCGGTGAATCGCAGCGACGCGAACGTACGGCGGTGGTCGCCGAGGGAGTGCCCCATGCGTGCGCAGTCAGTGCCGTACCGAGCCCGGCGCTCCGTCGTCGGCAACTGCCCCGGCACAGTCCGCGCCGCGTACGGCACACCCTCGTCGGGAGTCCCGAGTACCGTGTGCACGCCGATCCAATACAGGTCGGCCTGCGCACTGGTGGCATCGACCGTGAACAACTGGGTTCGCGGCCGGGGACCACTCGACGCCAGGCGGACGACGGCGAGCTCCGCCTCCGCCATGAGGTCGAGGGCGTCACCTCGGCGCTGACCACACGCGGCCGTGTAGGCGGCCGTCATCAGCAATGTCGTCGCCACCGCCCGGGACGTGTCATCCGGGGTCTGGGTGAGTGCGTCAGCGGTGCGGCGCAGAAGGTCAACGGCAGCGGCCGGACGCCCAGCACGCCGCATCGTGATCGCCAGGACCCGGGCAGCCTCACCCTGGACGACCGGGTCGCCGCTGGCCTGGGCTGCGGCCAGGGCCCGATCCGCCGCCGGCCAGGCGATGTCCGAATGACTTTTCAGTGCCAGCTCGGTCGCCAGCACCCAGGCTCGTGCGACGCAGGCGTGCGCCTCCTCGCGGGCCCGACCGGACACCGCCTCGCGGGTCGCCTGGGCTGTACCCAGCAGACTGGGCAGGGAATCGCCGAGATCCTGGTACCGCGACGCCGTGAACTGATCGCGGGCCAACGCCAGCGCAGTCCTGAGCTGCCGCACCGACGTGGGCGCCGACGCTTCCGGCGAATACAAGGCCCCGACGATCCGGGACGACGCGTCCGGGCGCCCCACAGCAATCGCCGTCGACGGGAGCACCCCGGCCCCAGCCGCCGCTACGCCGGCCACGAGCAGCTGCCTGCGGAGCATGGCGTCCTCCTGATCCGGAATCACATCCCGTGCCAGCGTAGCCGGTGCACCCACGCAGACGGCGTCACGCGGCAGGTCCAACGCTCGGGCGATCAACAGGAGTGGCTGCTCGGCGGGCCGCAGCAGGCCGGCCTCGACTCGGCTGATCGCGGACGCCGAGTATCCACACGCCCGGCCCAGTTGGGCCTGGGTCATCCGCTGTGCACACCGGGCAGCCCTGATGACCGTCCCAAGCTGACGCTGATGCACGGGTCCGCCCTTCGCTTGCACGGGCTGGCCACCGTACCGACCCGACGGCACCTGCGGGCAGGGCGCGCACAGGGTGTGCGGGGCACGCACACGGCGTGCGAGAGCGCCCCGATGGCCTCCACGGAAGGGCCACCACCCGATTCGCTGGTGATGCCCGGCCGGCGCACCTCTGCCACTCCACACCGAGGAGACGACGCCATGAGCGCCATCCTGCTCGACAAGCCCAGCACCGAGGCCCAGCTCGCCGGGAAGCAGCCCGCCACCACCCCGGCGCCCAGTACCCTGCTGAAGCGGGCCAACGAGGCGAGCGCCCGTACCTGCCCGGTCTGCGGATCGGGTGCCACCTACCAGACGATGGACGGCCGATGGGGCTGCACCCAGTGCGGCGCCACATGGGCCTGACGCTCCGAGGAGGACCCGATGGCGAACTGCGCGCAGTGCCACACCGCTGAAGCGGCAATCGAGGATCTCGACGTGCGGCCGCCGACACCGTGGTGCCTCGGATGCGCCACCGCCCTCGTGCGCGCCGGTGATCCAGTGGTCAACTACCGCGCGCTCGACGGCCAGGGTGAGTACGGCCACATCCTGGCCGGTGGCAGCACTGCGGTACTGCCGTTCCGCTGACGGACATGACAAGGCGCCCCCGCCCGGCCCTAGCCGGGCGGGGGCGTGGTTGCTCAGGGGCGGAGCAGGGCGATCAACGACGACGGTGCCAGCACCTCGTCGTCGGGGTTCGGGGCGGAGCGGAGCCGGCCCGGCAGCAGTCTGTCGACGGCGGGCAGGGCCAGGCCGACGCCGAGGCCGGGCGTCGCCTCCGGGATGCCGGAGGCCTCATGACCGGCCTGCGCGCCACCACGCGGGAGTCCGTCTTCACCTTCTGGCAGACCCCCGTGGAGCAGCTCCCCGTCCGCTGGCCCGAGGCCCACCGCCGGCTGACCGAGCAGCAGGACAGCCGCCCCGCCGACTCCTAGGAACCGAACGGCGAAGGCCGGCGCCCCCCCGATCGGGGG
>NZ_JBHYYB010000052.1:0-22244 GCF_042752535.1 Kitasatospora sp. NPDC059327
CGCCTGTGCCCCCTCCCATCGAGAGGGGGCACAGGCGCTCCGGAGCCTTGGCTGCCGCCGGACGTGCTCCGGATCAGCGGCTGACGTGGGCCGATCCGCCCGCGATGAGCGCCTCGACCTCGGCGAGCGTGGCCATCGACACGTCTCCGGGGGTGGTCATGGTCAGCGCGCCGTGGGCGGTGCCGTAGTCCAGGGCACGCTCCAGGCCGGCGCCGCCGAGCAGCCCGTGGATCAGGCCGGCGGCGAAGCCGTCGCCGGAGCCGATCCGGTCGAGCACGTGCAGGGCGGGCATGCGGCGCCCGGCGACGAAGCCGGTCTTCGCCGACCAGGCGGCCGAGGACCAGTCGTTGATCCCGGCCGACGGTACCTCGCGCAGGGTCGTCGCCAGCACCTCGGCCCCGGGCAGGAGGCGGGCGACCTCGGCGAGCGCGTCGGCCACCTCGCCGGCCCCGACACGGGTCTGCCCCGGGTGCGTTCCGACCAGGCCCAGCGCGCCGACCACGACATCGGCGTGCCGGGCGAGGCGCAGGTCCACCTCGCGGGCCCGGACGGCGCCGCCCCGACCGGCCCAGAGGCTGGCACGGTAGTTGGGGTCGTAGGAGACGGTGACCCCGTGCCGGCGGGCCGCGGCCATGGCCTCGTCGGCGACGTCGACGGTGCTGTCCGACAGGCCGGCGAAGACGCCGCCGGTGTGGAACCAGCGCACCCCGGCGGAGAAGACCGCGTCCCAGTCCACCTCGCCCTCGCGCAGCTGCGAGACGGCCGTGTTCGCGCGGTCGCTGACACCGAGCGCGCCGCGGATCCCGTAGCCGCGCTCGACGAAGTTCAGGCCGTTGCGCGCGGAGCCGCCCACACCGTCGTCGGGCACCCAGCGGATCATCGAGGTGTCGACACCGCCCTGGAGGATCAGGTCCTCGACGAGGCGGCCCACGGCATTGTCCACGAGGGCCGTGACCACCGCCGTGCGCAGACCGAAGCAGCGGCGCAGCCCGCGGACGACGTTGTACTCGCCGCCGCCCTCCCAGACCCGGAACGAGCGGGCGGTGCGGATCCGGCCCTCGCCCGGGTCGAAGCGCAGCATCACCTCGCCGAGCGCGATGACCTCGGGGCCGTTCACCTCGTACTCCTCTCGACGGCCCGGGCGGTCAGCCGCCGGATCTCGTCGTAGTCCTCGTGCTCCAGGAGCGCCCTGGTGGCCATCCAGCTGCCGCCGACCGCGCGGACCGCCGGGTGCGCGAGGTAGTCGGGCAGCCGGGCGAGCCCGATGCCGCCGGTCGGTACGAAGCGCGCCCGGGGGAAGGGCGCCGCCAGGGCGCTCAGCAGCCGGGCGCCGCCGAGCGGTTCGGCGGGGAACAGCTTGACCGTGTCCAGCCCCGCCTTCAGCGCGGTCATCAGCTCGGTCGCGGTCGCGATGCCCGGCACCACGGGCACCCCCAGCGCGCGGCACCTGGCGACGACCTCCGCGTCGAAGCCGGGCGAGACCACGAAGCGGGCCCCGGCCTCCACCGCGCGCTCGGCCTGTTCGGGGGTGAGCACCGTGCCCGCGCCGACGGTGAGGCCACCGTGGGCGGCCATCGTCCTGAGCACGCTCGTGGCGCCCGGAGTGCGGAGGGTGACCTCGGCGCACCGGGCGCCGCCCGCCGCGAGCGCGTCGGCCAGCGGGCCGGCGGTCGCGGCGGACGGCACGGTCAGCACCGGCAGGAGACGGGCCCCGGCCAGTGCGGCGTCCAGCAGGGTGCCGGTCATCGGCCGAGCCATCCACCGTCGACGGGCAGCACGATGCCGTGCACGTAGGCGGCGGCGTCCGAGGCCAGGAACACGGTGGCGCCCGCGAGGTCGTCGGGGCCGCCCCAGCGGCCGGCGGGGATGCGCTCCAGGATGGCCTTGCTGCGCGCCGGGTCGTCCTGGAGCGCCTGGGTGTTGTCGGTGGCGATGTAGCCGGGCGCGATGGCGTTGACGTTGACGCCGTGCGCGGCCCACTCGTTGGCCAGCGCCTTGGTGAGGCCGGCGATGCCGTGCTTGGCGGCGGTGTAGCCGGGGACGGTGATGCCGCCCTGGAAGCTGAGCAGCGAAGCCGTGAAGACGATCTTCCCGCGGCCGCGGGCCACCATCGCCGCGCCCACCGCGCGGGTCAGCGTGAACTGCGCGCTCAGGTTGACCTGGAGGACCGTGTCCCAGTCGGTGTCCGGGTGTTCGGTGGCGGGGGCGCGGCGGATCGTGCCCGCGTTGTTGACCAGGATGTCCACCGGCCGGTCGCGGCCCGCGAGGGCCGTGCCCAGGGCCCGGACGGCGTCGGGGTCGGCGAAGTCGGCGCGGATCGCCTCGAAGGTCCGGCCCGCGGCGAGGACGTCCTTCTCCACCTCGCTGCCGGACTCCTCCAGCGTGGCGCTGACGCCGATGACGTCGGCGCCCGCTTCGGCGAGCGCGCGGGCCATGGCCCGGCCGATGCCACGCCGGGCTCCGGTGACGACGGCGAGCTTCCCGGTGAGGTCGAAGGGCGTCATGCGGCGTCTCCCTGGGTGTGGTCGGCCGGAGCGCGGTCGGCGCCGTCGGTGGGCTCCGCGGCGCAGTCCAGCAGGATCTTCATCACGTCGCCGCCGCCCTCCAGGGCCTCGAACGCGGCGGCGGCCTGGGTGAGCGGTACGACCTTGCTGATCAGCCGCTCGGCCGGGATCGTGCCGTCGGCGACCAGGGTGACCGCCTTCTCGAAGTCGGCGCGGTCGTAGAGCCTGGCTCCGACCAGGGTGAGTTCGCGCCAGAAGAAGCGGTGCAGGTTCACCTCGCGGGGGCGGGGGTGGATGGCCACGAGGCACAGCCGTCCGCGCGCGGCCAGCACGTCGACCGCCGTGTCCACGCCGCCTGCCGCGCCGGACACCTCGAAGGCGACGTCCGCGCCCGCGTCCCCGGTCCACTCCCGGACCAGCGCCGGCACGTCGTGCTCGGCCGGGTTCCAGGCCGTCAGGCCCAACTCCTCGGCGAGCAGGCGGCGGTGGGCGCTCAGCTCGACGACCCGGACCTCGGCGCCGGCGTCCCGCGCGACCAGGGCGATGAGCATGCCGACCGGTCCGCCGCCGACCACGACGACCTTCTCACCGGCCCGGACGCCGGCCCGTCCGACGTCGTGCACGGCCACCGCGGTCGGTTCGACGAGCGCGGCCCGGTCCAGCGGGAGGGAGTCCGGCAGCCGGAGCAGGAGGGCGGCGGGCACGGTCCAGCGCTGCTGCATCGCGCCCGGCGAATCGATGCCGACGAAGTCGAGGTGGTGGCAGATGTGCTGGTGGCCGGCCCGGCAGGCCGGGCAGGTGTCGTCCCAGCGCAGCGGCATGACGGTGACCGCGTCCCCCGGTCGCCAGCCCTCCACCTCCGGGCCGACGCGGACGACGCGGCCGGACATCTCGTGTCCGAGGACGGCGGGCGCGAGCACCCGGGCGTCCATGTCGCCGTGGAAGATGTGCAGGTCGGTGCCGCAGATGCCGACGAAGGCGGGGGCCAGCTGCACCTCGCCGGGGCCGGGTTCGGGGGCTTCGGCGGGAGCCGTTCCAAGGGTTCGTGCGGCCAGGTAGCGGACTGCGAGTGTCATCGTGATCCCAGGGTTCCTTCGGCGCGGACGCCGATGGTGAGCAGCAGGTTGGCGTAGGTGCGGGTGTCCGCGGTGACGATGGCGAGGGCCAGGTCGGGCGAGCGGGCGGCGTCGTAGAAGGCGTGTCGGTCGAGCGCCTCGACCGGTCGGGGGGCCAGGGCGGAGCGGTACCCGGCGATGGCCGGCGGCTCCGGTTCGCCCTCGGGCGGCACCATCACGTGGGCCGACTCGACGGGCACCGCGCCCAGCAGGACGTCCAGCACGGTGGGGACGTCGAGCAGGCCCGGGGTCAGGTTGAGGTGGACGGTGTCGGCGCGCTCGCCGACGGCGGTGCCGGCGGGGTAGTGGCCGTCGGTGATCAGGACGCGGGCGCCGTGGCCGGCGCCGGCGAGCGACCGGAGGATTCCGGGGTGCAGCAGGTCGGTCAGGAGCACGGGGGTGGGTCCTCGCTCGTGTCGGACAGTCGGTAGAAGGAGGTCGCCGTGCCGGAGAGCACGGCCTGCTTCTCGCTCTCGGAGCAGTCGTCGAGCAGTTCCTCGACGGTGGCGGCCCAGCGGTTCCAGCCGCCGGCGAGGACGCACACCGGCCAGTCGGAGCCGAACATCAGCCGGTCGGGGCCGAAGGCGTCCAGCAGGACGGCCCACACCGGCCGGAGGTCGTCGATCGTCCACCTCCGGTGGTCCGCCTCGGTGATCAGCCCGGAGACCTTGCACCGCACGTGGGGGACCGCGGCCAGCTCGCGCACCCCCCGCTCCCAGTCGGACAGCGCCGGGCGGCCGACGGGCGGCTTGCCGGCGTGGTCCAGGACCACGGGCAGGTCGGGGAGGCGCCGGGCCAGGCGGACCGCCTGGGGGAGCTGGCCGGCGCGGATGAGGACGTCGTAGCCGAGGCCGCTGTCCCGGACGGCCCGCAACCCCCGCTCGACGGCGGGGCGTTGGAGCCACTCGGGGTCGGACTCGCCCTGCACGATGTGCCGCAGGGCTCGCAGGTACCCGCCGCCGGGGCCGGAGCGCAGGGCATCGAGCGTGTCGCCGATCGCGGGCGAGGTGAGGTCGGCCCAGCCGACGACGGCGCCGATCAGCTGCTCCCGCTCGGCGAGGGCCAGCAGCTCCCGCGTCTCGGGGACGGAGGTGACGGACTGGACGAGCACGGTGCGCGCCAGCCGCCGTCCGGCGATCGCCCGGTTCGCGGAGCGGGTCAGGTCCTGGATCCCGTACGTGCGGCGGATCGGCTCGTGGCCGGGCTCGTCCAGCCAGGGCTGGGGCCGGTGGTCCAGGTCCCACACGTGGTGGTGGGCGTCGATCAGGGGAGGCGGCTCAGACACGGGCGGACCAGACCGGGCCGTCGGGGTAGGTGTACTCCTTGAGGGACTCGGGGTGCATCTGCGCGCTCAGCCCGGGAAGGGTGGGGGCGAGGTAGTGGCCGTCGGTGACGCGGACCGGGTCGACGAAGTGCTCGTGCAGGTGGTCGACGTACTCGATGACCCGGTCCTCGACCGTGCCGGAGACGGCCACGTAGTCGAACATCGACAGGTGCTGGACCATCTCGCAGAGGCCGACGCCGCCGGCGTGCGGGCAGACCGGCACGCCGAACTTGGCGGCGAGCAGCAGGATCGCGATGTTCTCGTTGACGCCGCCGACCCGTGCGGAGTCGATCTGCACGATGTCCACCGCGCCGGCCTGGAGGAGCTGCTTGAAGACGACCCGGTTGGCGATGTGCTCGCCGGTGGCGACCTTGACGGGAGCGACGGCGCCGCGGACGGCGGCGTGGCCGAGGATGTCGTCGGGGGAGGTGGGCTCCTCGATCCAGTACGGCTGGTAGGGGGCCAGGGCGCTCATCCAGTCGATCGCGTCCTGGACGTCCCAGCGCTGGTTGGCGTCCACCGCGATGCGGATCCCGTCGCCGACGGTGGCGCGGGCGGTGCGCAGGCGCCGCACGTCGTCCTCCAGGGAGGCGCCGACCTTGAGCTTGATCTGGGTGAAGCCGTCGGCGACGGCCTCGCGGGCCAGCCGGGCGAGCTTCTCGTCGGAGTAGCCGAGCCAGCCCGGTGTGGTGGTGTAGGCGGGGTAGCCCTGTTCGAGCAGCCGGCCGATCCGCTCCTCGCGACCGGGTTCGGCGCGACGCAGGATCTCCAGGGCCTCCTCGGGGGTCAGGGCGTCGCTGAGCCAGCGGAAGTCGACCTGCGCGACCAGCTCCTCCGGCGACATCTCGCCCAGGAACCGCCAGACGGGCTTGTCGACGCGCTTGGCGGCGAGGTCCCAGGCGGCGTTGACGACCGCGCCGACGGCCATGTGGATGGCGCCCTTCTCCGGCCCCAGCCAGCGCAGCTGGGGGTCGTGGACGAGGGTGCGGGAGAAGGCGCCGAGGTCGGCGCAGACCTCGTCGACGGACAGGCCGACCACGTGGGGCGCGAGGGCCGCGATGGCGGCGGCCTGCACGTCGTTGCCGCGCCCGGTGGTGAAGGCCAGGGCGTGGCCCTCCAGCTCGTCGTCGGCGTCGGTGCGCAGGACGACGTACGCGGCCGAGTAGTCCGGCTCGGGATTCATCGCGTCCGAGCCGTCGAGGTGCTCGGAGGTGGGGAAGCGCACGTCCAGGACGTCGAGCGCGGTGATGCGGGCGGGCGCGGGGGAGGTGGGCAGGGCGGATGACATGGCGGTGACTCCTGTGGGGGCAGGGGCGCGAGGCCCCTGTGACGAGAGGGGGAACGGTGGCGGGGTGCGGCGGCGTGCGGGCCGCCCGGGTCACTCCTGGGCCTTGCCGCCCGTGATGCGCGAGATGATCAGCGCCACCAGGATGATCAGGCCGTTCAGGGCGCCGATCCACTGGGCGGGGACGCCCGCGAGGGTGAGCACGTTCTGGATCATGAAGAGGAGCAGGATGCCGCTGAAGGCGCCGAACATGGTGCCCTTGCCGCCGTTGAGGCTGATCCCGCCGATGACGGCGGCCGCGAACACGGTGAAGATGTAGCCGTCGCCCTGGGCCGCGGCGACCGAGGCCAGCCGCCCGGAGAGCAGCAGCCCGGCGAGGGCGGCGAGCACGCTGCCGCTGACGATGACGATCCACAGCACCCGGTCGGTCCGGATGCCCGCCGCCTTCGCCGCGTCGACGTTGCCGCCGATCGCGTACAGGGAGCGGCCGAAGCCGGTCCAGCCGAGGACGACGATGGCCACGGCGAACAGCGCCAGACAGATCCAGATGGACGCCGGCATCCCGAACCACTGGGCGGTGCCCAGGTAGAGCATGGAGGACGGCAGCCGGAAGAAGGTCTGACCGCCGGAGAGGCCGGTGAGGATGCCGCGCAGCACGATCAGCATGCCGAGGGTGACGATGAACCCGTTCAGCCCGAAGCGGATGATCAGCAGGGCGTTGACCACGCCGACGAGCGCGCCCACGGCGAGGGTCACCGGGACGGCCCAGGCTCCGGAGAGCAGGCCGAGCCCGTGCCCGGCGCCGGTCGGGACGACCAGCAGGGCGGCGACGCCGGGGGCGAGTCCCATGGTGGACTCCAGGGACATGTCCATCTTCTTGACGATCAGGATCATCGTCTGGGCCAGCACCAGCAGGGCGATCTCGGACATGGTCTGCAGGACGTTGACGAGGTTGTCGGCCTGCAGGAACACCGGGTTGACGATCTGGCCGACGATCGCGATGACCACGATCGCGGGGACGAGGGCCAGGTCGCGGAGCCGGGCCAGCGGCACCCGGCCGCCGAACAGCGCGGTCCGCTTCGCCGCCGGTTCGGCGGCCTTGGGGGCGGGGGTGTCCACGAGGACGGTGTCAGGCATTGAGGTCCACTCCTTCCATCGCGGCCACGAGGTCGTGATCGTGCCAGCCGCGGGCGATCTCCGATGTCACACGGCCCTGGAACATCACGAGGACCCGGTCGCACATGCGCAGGTCGTCGAGTTCGTCGGAGGCGATGAGCACTCCGGTGCCGGTCTGCGCGGTCTCCTCGACCTTGCCGAGGAGGAATTCCTTGGACCGCACGTCCACGCCCGCGGTGGGGTTGATCAGGACGAGCAGCCGGGGGTCGTCGGCGAGGGCGCGGGCCATGACGACCTTCTGCTGGTTGCCGCCGGACAGGGCGGAGACGGGCAGGTCGGGTCCGGGGGTCTTGATCGCCAGCCGCTCGATCATGCTCCCGGCGAGCCGGTCCCGGCGGGCGTGGCTCAGGAAGCCGTTGCTGCCGATCCGGCCCGGTACGGACAGGGTGGCGTTGTCCGCGATCGACATGTCGGGCACGAAGCCCTGGTGGTGCCGGTCCTGCGGGACGAATCCGGCACCCGCGGCCAGCGCGGCCGGCACGCTGCCCGGTCGGGGCCGGTTGCCGGCGATCCGCAGGTCGCCGCTGTCGGCGGCCAGCAGGCCCACGACGGTCTCGGCGATCTCGGTCCGGCCGCTGCCCGAGGCCCCCGCGAGTCCGACGATCTCCCCGGCGGCGACCCGGAAGGTGACGTCGTCGTAGGTCTCGCCGCTCATGCCGTGGACGCTCAGCGCGGGCGTGACGCCGGGGTCGGCGCTGCTCACCCGCTCCTCGCGCCGGGCGGCGGCCTCGCCGGTCATGGCGGAGACCAGCTCGCCCCGGGGCAGCTCCGCGACGGGCGCGGTCACGATGTGCCGGGCGTCCCGGAACACCGTCACCGTGTCGCAGATCTCGTAGACCTCCTGGAGGTGGTGACTGATGAACAGGAAGGTCACGCCCTGGTCCTGCAGGTCGCGGATCCGGTCGAAGAGCCGGTTGATGGCCGCCGCGTCGAGCTGGGCGGTCGGCTCGTCCAGGATGATGAACCGGGCCCCGAAGGACAGCGCCCGGGCGATCTCCACGAACTGCCGCTGCTCCACGTCGAGATCGCCGGCCGGGGTCTGCGGATCGACGTCCACCGACCAGGTCGTCAGCAGCTCCTCCGCGCGGCGGCGCACACCGGCCCAGCTGATCAGGCGGCCGCGGGCGGCGGCGTGCCGGTTCAGGAAGAGGTTCTCCGCGACGGTCAGGGTGGGGATGATCGTCGACTTCTGGTAGACGCAGGCCACCCGCCGGCGCCAGGCGTCGCGGTCGGCCGGCCTCGGTGCCGGGTCGCCGCCGAAGGTGACCGTTCCCTCGTCGGGTGTCTGGAGGCCCGTGAGGACGGACACCAGGGTGGATTTCCCGGCCCCGTTGCGGCCGACCAGTGCGTGGGTCTCGCCGGGCCTGATGGTGATCCGGGCTCCGTCGAGGGCCACGGTCGGACCGAATCGTTTCACTATGCCCGTCGCCTCGACGACGGGCGGGTCCGCGAGGATCCGCCCGTCGGCTGCCGGGCCGGGCGCGGGGCCGACCACTCGCTCCCCGTCGCTCATCTCAACCGCCTTTGTTCGCTTGCCGTGGGTTCACCGATGGGTCACCGACCGGGGAGGTCAGCCGACGTTGTTGCCCCAGAGGGACTTGTCGTCGCTGCGCACACTGGCCACGCCGCCGTAGGTGCCGCCGTCGGCGGTGACGAGCGGGGCCGAGAGCTGGTCCTCCAGCAGCCCGTCGCGGACCTGGATGATCGTGCTGTCGTGGTCGGTCGGGCCGGGCTGGAAGGTCTTCCCGTCGATCGCGGCCCGCAGGTAGTGCAGGGCGTACTGGGCGTAGAGGTCGGCCGGCTGGGAGACGGTCGCGTCGATCTTCCCGTCGGCTATGTTCTTGAGCTCCTCGGGGATTCCGTCGTTGGAGACGACGAAGACGTGCTTCTCGTCCTTCGGGTCCACCAGCAGGCCCGCCTGCTTCAGGACCTGGAGCGTGCCGGCGAGGGCGAAGCTGGACTGCATGTAGACGCCCTTGATGTCCGGGTTGGCGATGAGGTCCGTCTGGAGCTTCTGCGCGGCGACCGCGCCGTCCCAGTTGGTGGCCTCGCCGAACACCTTGATGTCCGGGAAGTTCTTCTTCATGCAGTCGTTGAACGCCTCGGTGCGGTCACGGCCGTTGATGGAGGACAGGTCGCCCTCCAGCATCACGACCTTGCCCTTGCCGCCCAGCTTGGTGCCGAGGTACTGGCAGGCCTTCTCGCCGTACGCCCGGTTGTCGGCCCGCACCACCATGAAGACCTTGCCGGTGTCCGGGCGGGTGTCCACGGTCACGACCGGGATCTTCTTCGCGGCCAGCTGGTCCAGGGTCGGGGCGATGGCGGCGGTGTCCTGCGGGGCCATCGCGATGCCCTTGACGCCCTGGCTGATGAAGGTCTGGGCGTTGGCGGTGAGCTTGGCGACGTCGCTCTGGGAGTTGGTGGTCTTGAGGGACAGGCCGAGCTTCCCCGCGTACCCGGGCGTGTACTTGATGTACGAGTTCCAGAAGTCGGTGTCGGAGCGCGGGTAGTCGACGCCGATCAGTGGCTGGCTCGACGAGGAGGAGGTCCCCGTCCCGGAGCCGCAGGCGCTGAGCAGCGCCAGTGCTGAGATCGCGGAGACGGAGGAGCAGAGGGCGGTGCTGAGTCTCATCGGTGGTTCCTTGCGGTGGTCCCGAGGTGGGAGACGGACGCCGAACGGTGACGGCCCGCGTGTCACAGTTCTAAGAGATGGGATGTTTATAGATCTCGGCCGAAGAGGCTGTCAATGCCTCGGTCGACACCTGCCGGAAATCAGGCGGTTCATCCAGCCTTCGCCGACTGCGGGCCCCTGGCTGGGGTAGAATTGATCCCATCAATGACGGGGATCGGGGGGTGGCATGTGTCCGAAGCAGCCCGGGCCGCCCGGGTGGTCCGGGCGGCCCGGTGACGTCGGAGCGGGGCCGTGACGGCGGCGACGCCGGGTCGCCGCCGGTTCACGCACCCGGGGCCGTCACACGGCTTCGAGCCTCCACTCCTGGCCGGCGCCGCCCCCCGGGGAGGACTGGACGACCGGGGCGGCGTTGGCGGTGGACCCGCCCCGCACGTCCGCGCACAGGCCGCTCCTGACGTTGACCAGGCGGTAGTGGCCGCCGGTGCCCGCCGGCACGAGCTTCCACCACTGGTGGGTGCCGTTGGTGTCCGATCGCTGGTCGAGGGCCCCGCCGACGGTGCCGGAGGCGCTCGGGTCCTCCAGCACCTTGCCGCTCCTGACGCTGGAGAGCCGGAAGGAGCCGTCCTGGTTCGGGAGCAGCAGCCACCGCTGGTTGGTGCTGCCGGACCAGGGGTACTGGATGACCGCGGCGCCGTCGGCGCTGGAGCCTCCGAAGACGTCCATGACCTGGCCGCTGTTGCGGTTGACCAGCTTGAACTCGCCGGTGAGCGGGCCGACGTCGAACAGGCCGACGGTGATCGTGGTGCGGGTGCCGGCGGTCAGCGACACCACCCGGGCGTGGTTGCCGAGCGGCGAAGTGGCGACACTCGCGCCGGTGCTGACGGAGGTCATGCCGCGCCGGCAGACGAACGTGATGTTCTGGGTGATGTCGGAGACGAGCACGACGGTGGCCGTGCGGGCGGCGGTGTCCCAGGACAGCGACTCGACGGTGACGCGGTTGCGGCCGCGGACGCCCTTGATGCTGCCCTTCGCCAACTGGTCGGGCAGCGCGGGGAGGATCTCCAGGACGCCGGGGCGCGAGTAGACCAGTGCCTCGCCCAGGATGCCGGGGATGGCGTTCGCCGCGTCGCAGTTGTAGGTGGTGAGGTTGGGGTTGTGGGCGGTCATCAGCGACCGGAAGACCATGTTCCGGCCGTAGATCTTCAGCAGGTTGTCGTAGACGCCGGGGGCGTCCTTGAGGCGGGCGCGGGCCAGCGCGCGGTGCAGGCTGCCGTGGGCCGAGTAGTTCTCGTCACCGCGCTTGTCCAGGGCCTTGCGGGCGGAGATGACCAGGTCGGGCCGCTCCTCGGGGTTGATCTCGTGCAACGGCCAGGCGCCGTGCAGGTGCGCGATGTGCCGGTGGTTGTAGCGGTCGGTCAGTCCGGGCCAGGACCACTCGGCGAGCGCCCCGTCACCGTTGACGGTGTAGTCGGGCAGCTTGGCCAGCAGCGCGGTCCAGCGGGCCACGCCCTTGCCGCCGCCCTGTTCCAGACCGAGCGTGTTGGCCGCGTCGATGGCGGCCCGCAGGGCGTGCCGGCCGGCCATGACGTCGCCGGTGGCGTTGATGGCGAAGTACCTGCCCGTGCTGCTCGGGCTGTTCTCCATGGAGAAGGAGGGCACGAAGACGGCCTTGCCGTTCGCGTCCGTGCGGGTGAGGAAGTCCTCGTAGAACAGCGCCAGTTCCATCAGGGCGGGGCCCAGCTTCTCCCGCAGGAAGGTGATGTCGCCGGTGATCTCGTAGTGCTCCAGCAGCGGGTAGAGCAGCCAGTCGGCGCCGCCGGTCCACGTCTGGCCGGGGAAGCCGCCGTCGTCGAAGTGCAGCATGCGCCCGTGCTCCCCGTCGGTACGGGAGGGGGCGAGGAAGCCGCGGGCGCCGTAGAGGTTGGTGGCGTTCGTGCGCCAGTCGGCGAGCTGGCCCAGGACGAGGTCGAAGTAGCTCTGCATGGAGTCGCCCAGGTTGAGGATGTTGCCCCCCGCCACCTGGAGGTTGATGTTGGCGTCGGTGGTGATGTCGTCCGCCCAGGCACCCCGCCAGCTACCGCTCCAGATCCCGGTCAGGCGCGGTGGCAGGACGCCGCTGGAGCTGATGAACAGGTACCGGCCGGAGTCGTACATCCGCTCCAGCAGGGCGATGTCGACGGCTGAGGTGGTGGTGTTCTGCCGGGCGATCAGCTCACTGGTGCTCAGCCGGCGATCGGCGGCGGAGACGTTCAGGTCGATGGCGGCGGAGCGGTCGTACATGCCCCGGTGCTTCGGGGTGTGGCGGTCCAGCAGGGCGGTGTAGTCGGCCGTCAGCCCCGCCAGGGCCGTCTGCAGGGGCCGGGAGTTCCACTCGGTGGGCGTCTCGTAACGGCCGAGCTTGGTCAGCAGCAGGACCTTGGTGGCCCGCGCGACCACCAGGGTCTGCCCGTTGACGGTGACCGAGGCGTCGCGGCCGGAGGCGACGACCCGGGTGACGCCCTCGTACCCGTAGGCGCCGCCGGACGGGTAGACGCCGCGCAGGTTGAGATAGCCCTCGCCGTTCGTGACCGTGGCAGTGGTGGCGAAGGAGACGTTGGAGGGCACGTCCGCGAGGGCGGTGTTGACGCTGAGGGTGGTGTCGACGGTGCGGCCGGTGGCCGGCAGCAGCTCGTGCACGATGACCCGGTCGGCGCGGGAGACGAAGACGCGGCGCTTCCAGGTGCCGTAGCCGTCGGTCCAGCTGTGGGTGATCTCGCCGGTGCGGAAGTCGGTGATCCGGGCGAAGTCGTTGACCGTGGTCATGCCCGGCGTGCTCAGTCGCAGCTCGTAAGCGGGGTGGAAGGTCTGCGTCCACCGCAGCTGCCAGCCGTTCGCGAAGGTCGACGAGGCTCCCGCGTAGTCGCCGGCCAGGGCCTTGTCCCGGGCCGCTCCGAGCTTGCCGGAGATCACCGGCGGCATGACGTCCCGGGTGCCGTTGGGCAGCACCAGCCGGTGGTGGTTGAGGACCATCGCCTCCAGGGCCGGGGCCCCGTAGTAGACGGCCCCGTACTCGCCGTTGCCGCTGAGGAACCCGTCGGTCCAGGCCGACGCGGCGGCGGCGTCCCAGATGCCGCGCTCGGGCAGGGTGACCTGGGGCGGCACGGCCGCGGCGGCCCGGGAGGCGAGGGCGAAGGAGGGGACGGCCGCGGCACCGGCCACCAGGGCTGCGGCGGTGAGGAAGTGACGACGGTTGAGGGGGAGGTCTGGCAGGGACATGGGGGCGACTCCGGGGTCGGACGAGGGGTGCGGGTGGGCACACGGGGCGAGATCACCGGGCCGGTGTGAGGGGGCGGCCCGGTGGCGCGCCGGAGGCGGCGAGGCCTGCCCGCCCCCGAGTCGAGGGCGGCGGTGAGGCCGGGGCGAAGCCCGGACCGTGCGGGCCTGTCGTGCGTGGGATCGCCAAGGCCGGAGGCCGTCGAACACACGGCCTCACGTGAGTGATCCCATCTCCCGCCGTGACGGCGGGACATGGGATGAATTAACGAGGATGGCGTCGGCCCCTGTCTAGATCCCGGACCGAAGAATCTTTAACCGGACTACTCTTACATGGACTTACGAAGGAATCGCGGCTGTTGAGAGGGTGCTGAGGAGGTGTAGTCCTCTTCGGCGAAGACCGGGATTGATGGGGTGGATTCGGTGCGAGAGGAGGAGGAACTCCCCGCTCCAGACGCGCTCCAGGAGGCCCGCCGCGAGCCGGTGGACCCACCTGCGGCAGCGGCGGGCGCCACCACCCCACCCGGACGTGGCGGCGCGCGCCGCGCCTCCTCCGTGAGGCCCGTGAGGCCGTCCCTGGTGTTCCGGAGGAGGCACGGCGGGTGGGCTGAACACGCCCGGGCCTCGGCCGCGGACCGCCCGCCGGCGGCGGCCCTGCCCGGCGCTTCCGACAGCGCGTCAGCCGACGGTGAACACCTGGAGATCCCCCCCGTCGTAGGGGCGTTGCTCGAACTGGGTGACCTCGGCGGCGCCCGCGGTGAGGTAGAGGCCGCTGTGGCGGTTGACCACGCGCACCCGTCCGCCGCCGGCGTCCTCCAGGCGCCACTCGTCGTCGGCGGGTCCGGCGGCCGTGTGGGTGCGCTGGACGACCTTCGCTCCGGCGGCCCGGGACGCGTTCTCCACGGCCAGGTCCTTCGCGCTCCTCTCGTTGACGATGCGTACGTGACCGTCCGCCAGCGGCCGGAACTCGAAGCGCTGGTTCGAGCTGCCGACGTTCGGGTAGCGGATGATCTGGGCGCCGTCGGCGACGCTGCCCGCGCGCACGTCGACGACGTGGCTCGTCCCGGCGATGGTCACCGTGCGGTACCCGGCCGGTACCGTCGCGACCGGAACGTTGACCTGGACCTCGGGCAGGGTGAGGTAGTCGGTGCCGGCGAGCTGGACCCGGACGAAGCGGCCCTCGGCACCCACGGCGACGGTCAGCTTCGTCGGTGCGGTGCCCCTGACGCGGGTCTTGCGCACCGCCGGGTCGGCCTGGATGTCCGCCCAGCTACGACCGGTGAGGTCGGTGTCCGACACCATGACGTCGAAGTCGGTGAGACGCTCGTAGCTCCAGTCCGTGCGGTTGAACAGTTCCACCGACCGGATCCGCTGCTTCGGGCCGAGGTCGACCTGCCACCACGGCTGCGCCTCGTTCCTGGTGTAGCTCGGGGTCGCCTGCGCGTAGACGCCGCTGGTGTTGCCGTCCACCGCGTTCCCGGCCTCCTCCACGCCGGGCCGGTTGGTGGAGGACTGGGTGGCGGGCTTCCTCAACGCCGCGTTGACGGTGGCCGGCACCGGCGCGCCGTACTGTTGGTCGGTGAAGACGGTCCGCCACTGCTGGTCGGCGAACCACTCCTGCACGGCGCGGGTGTAGTGGACACCGTCGCTGAAGATGCCGAAGTTCTGTGGGGCGTTGGGCTGGTAGAGGGGCGTACCCGTCGCCGAGGTGGCGTTCGCGGCGTCGAGCAGCCGGTAGGGGTGGGGCGTGGGTCCGCCGGCGATGGCGGTCACCGCCTCCGTGACGTACCGGGTCCGCGTCGCATCGTAGACGGTCGCGCGCGGACGGTAGAGGAAGACCGGGGTGGTGGGGGTGCCGCTGATCGTCCGCAGCGGTTCCAGGACGTTGAGAAGCGCCTGCCGGACCTGTCCGGCGTTGACCGTCGCGGGGTTCGCCGCCTCGGCCTCCCACTGGTTCCAGTGGATGCCGATGATCCGCGGCTGCTTGCCGGCCTCCCGCAGGGCCCGCAGACCGTTGGCGATCGTGTTCACCGCCCGCGGGAACAGGCTCGCGGCGTCGGCCGGGTCGCGGTCCGGCCACCAGAGGTTCCTCGTCGGCTCGTTGCCCTGGACGCCCTGGCTGCCCCAGGCCAGGTGGATCACGTTGAGGTCGGGCAGGGTCGTGCCCGCCGTCACGGCGCGCTCCCAGTGCAGCGCGGTCGCCGACGCGACGCTGTAGTTGAGGCCGCCGTTGTGCTCCTCGCCGAGGTTGGTGCCGGAGCAGGTGTACGGCGACCAGGTGGCCTGGGTCATCCCGGCCCGCTGGTTGTTCGTCCGGTTCAGCGCCTTGACGTGGCTGAAGGACTGGCACTGCGTCAGGTCCGTGGCGTCCCTGATCGGCGCCGCCCACCCGCCCGCGTTGCTCTGGCCGAGCACGATCAGCACCGGCGCGTCGTTCGCGCCGTACGGGGCCTCGGCGGGCGCCGCCGCCGACAGGGCGGGGAACACGGCGGCCGAGCCGGTCATCAGGGCGAGCGAGGCCACGAGCGAGGTGAAGGCGCGGCCGAGGGTGGTGCGTCCGGTGGGCGTTCCGTGCCGAGGGCGGTGGCTCTCGGCCGGCGGTGGGAGGGCGATTCTTCCTGACATGGCTGCGTACTCCTTACCGGGTGTCCTACAGGATGCTGGTCGGGTCGCTCTGCGCTCTCGGGGGAGTGACGGGTGGCAGCGGCTCGGTCCTGTCGACGGCACGGACGCGTCCTCGCGGTGCCTCCGGTGCGCTCCGGACCGTTCGTCCGGGCATTCGGAGCGCACGCGTCGGCCCATCGGCGGCGCTCTGTCCCGGGTACCCGACGGTGGCCGTGCCCGGAGTGGGGCATCGGTCGACGCTCTGACCGTGGGCGGCGTGCGGAAGCTGCCCGGCGGTCCCCGCGCGGACGGCCTCGAATCGCGGAGCGGTGACGACCGGTCCATCCGATGTCGGGTGGCTGCCCCCTGCCCCGCCCCGAGCCACGGGACGTCCCTCGAACGCAAAAGAGCCTCCTCGGGAAGACCGTCGTGGGCCTTCCCGAGGAGGAGTCGCGGGTGGGACTCCGCGTCCCGTCCTGTTACCGGACCGTTACCGGCAGGTTTCCGAGGGGCGGGCCGGGGCGACCGCCCCTCGGCAGGTGGCGCGGACGCCCGCCGCTACCGGGTCAGTCGATGGTCCACTTCTGGAGGGCGGTGCGCGAGGCGGCCCGCTGGGTGATCAGGGCGCCGTCGGCGGTCGAGGCCGTGGTGAGCAGGAATCCGGTCTTGACCGAGGTGATGGTGTGGCCGCCGCTCACCGGGGTGACGGTCCAGCGCTGGTTGCGGTTGCCGGTGCAGGCCCACTGGATGATCTTCGCGCCGGCGCTGGTGAAGCCGCGGTTCACGTCGGCGCAGAGCCCGGTGGCCTGGTTGACGAGCGCGTAGGTCCCGTCGTTGTAGCGGGTGAAGGACCACTTCTGGCCGGCACCGCCGGTCGTGCCCGCGGTGGTGAGCTGGGTGCTGGAGGTCGTGGAGGAACCCGGGACCTCCAGGGCCTTGCCGCCGATGGTGAGGGTGTGGACACCCTCCAGGCCGTTACCGGTCGTGCCGGCCCAGGCGACGCCCGGGGCGGGGTAGAAGCCGATGCCGGCGGCGGTCCAGCGGGGGCCGTGCTGGCCCAGGCGCTGTTGGAAGCTGGTCCAGTCCCGGGCGGACTGGGGGCTCCAGGCGACCTCGGCGAGGGCGGGCAGCCGGGGGAAGCTCATGAAGTCGGCGTAGTCCTTGGGTTCGGGCCACTTGGTGCCGCTGTTGGGCAGCTCGCTGCTGTCGTCGTAGGCGCGGTCGGCCCAGAGGGCGGCCGAGACGCCGGCGACGTTCTGGGCCGGGACGATGACGCCGGTGCCGTCGAGCTTGCCGGTGACGGTGGCCGGGTCCCACTCGTAGGACCGCTGCACCGGCACGTAGCCGGACCACTTCAGGCCGTAGCGGGTGGACTCGTCGTACTTCATGTCCAGGTAGGCCTGGCTGGACGGCGACATGATGAACTTGGCGCCCTGGGCGGCCCCTTCGCGCAGGTGGCGGATGCCCAGTGCCTCGTTCGCCGTGCCGATGGTCTTCCGGTCGTCGTCCTCGCCCCAGTACTGCAGGAGGCTGCCGGCGGGCAGGGGGGACTGGCCGAGCTGGTGCCAGCCGATCGCGGTCTTCTTCTGCGCGGTGGTCGCGTCGGTGGCCGTCTTGACGTAGGAGTCGTACTGCTCCTGGGTGGTGTCCCCCGGGACCTCGTCGCCACCGAGGTGGATGTAGGGGCCGGGGGTCATCTCGGCGACGGCCTTGATGACGGTCCGCAGGAAGTTCTGGGTGGCCTCCTTCTGCTTCGGCTCGCCCAGACAGAAGAGGCTGATCTTGATATCGAAGCCGGAGTAGGGCTTGGCGTACTTGTCGTCGCAGCGCAGTTCGGGCACCGAGGTCTGGGCGGCCCAGGTGTGGCCGGGGCCGTCGATCTCGGGCACCACGGTCATGAAGCGGGAGGCGGCGTAGGAGACGATCTCCTTGTAGTCCGCCGCCGTGTAGTACCAGTTCGTGCCGCCGGTGAAGCCGCTCTGCGTGCTCGCGCCGACCTTGGTCAGGTTGGGCAGGGCGTCGACGGCGATGCGCCAGCCCTGGTCGTCGGTCAGGTGCAGCTGCAACTTGTTGATCTTGTAGGCGGCGGCCTCGTCGATGTAGCGCTTGACCTGCTCGACGGGGAAGAAGCGGCGGGCGACGTCCAGCATCACGCCGCGGTACTCGTAGCGGGGCGAGTCGGAGATCTTCGCGGGCGCGATCGTCCACGCCCGGGACTGCTTGGTGCGGGACTCCACCGCGGCGGGGAGCAGCTGGCGCAGGGTCTGCACGCCCCGGAACAGGCCCTGGGCGCCGTACGCCGTGACGACGACGCCGTTCTTGTCGGTTGTGAGGGTGTATCCCTCGGCGCCCAGTTCCTTGGGGCCGTTGGGGTCCAGGACGACGGCCTTGTCCGGGGCCTTGGTCGTCTTCACCACCCGGAGGTCGAGGCCGGTCGCGGGGGCGAGCAGCTTCGACAGGTAGGTGCCGACGCCCACGGCCGCCGCGTCCTTGGACAGGACGGCGATCCGGGTTTTGGCGGAGAGGGTGAACTCGGTCCCGGGCAGCGCCTGTTGTGAGACCGGCTGCGGCACGACGGCCGCGCCGGGGGTGGGGACGGGGGCGGGAGCGGGGGTCTCGGCGGCGGCCGGCGTGAGCATGGCCGTGAGCGGGAGGGTGATGGCGGCGGTGGTGAGTGCGACGAGGTGTCGGCCTCGTCGGTGGGACCAGCGCATGGTTGACTCCTTCTGTGGGGGAAGGCAACGAAGCCGCCCGTTGAGCGGGCGACCGAGGGCGCGAGATCGCGCCTTGGTGGGGGGATGCGCAGGGCCGGTGCGCCGGGCACCGGGCCGCTGGGGTTCGTTCCGGTCGACGCCGTCGACCCGCATTCCCGTCGGGAATCCGCCGTGCTGCGGGTCGTTCGTGCCGACTGTCGGCACGCGCAGCCTATAGCGCGACAGAGCAGTGAATGCGCTCGGATTTGCTTCAATTGCGAATGTTTCAAGCACTTTCAACCACGAAGGTTGCAGTTGCCAGGGCGAGGCGTCAAGTCCTACCCGGCCGTAGCTTCCGGCGACACGGCTTCCCGTCCAGCTGTGCCCGGTATCCCGCACGGGGTGCGGAACTTGACGATCGGTGCGGTCGGGCCGGCGGTGCCCCCGGATTGCGACCAGGTGAAATCACGACTCGGTAACGCCCCGAGCTCGGTCCGCCGGTCGGGAGTCCTGATCGCCGAAGCGGACTGCGTCCACGTGCACGGTCGCTGAGGTTTCGTCATCCCGTGGAGGTGGAGAGTCGTGAGTGCTGTCGTAGGTCGTGGATTCGCGCTGTGCGCCGGGTCAGGCTGCGCCGGGTCAGGACTGCTGGCGGCGGAAGACCGTCGGCGGATCGCCCACGTAGCGCGTGAAGACCCGGGTGAAGTACGCGGGATCCGGGTACCCGACCTCCCTGGCGATGTGCGCGACCGGGCGGTCGGTGCCGGCGAGCAGGACCTTCGCGCGGTCGAGCCGCAGCCGCATCAGGTACTCCGTCGGTGTGGAACCGGTGAGGCGTCGTACGACCGTGGCGAGGGTGTCCCGGGAGACGGCCAGTTCCCTCGCCACCGCGCCGATCCGCACCGGCCCGTCGGTCCGGGCCAGCAGGTCGACGGCCCGGTGGCCGATGTCCCGGTGGCCGGTGTCCCCGCGCGTGGGTGCGGACGCGGGGGGCTCGTCGCGGCCGGTGCCCACCAGGCCGATCAGGGTGTGGGCGGTCGCCGACGCCATGACGTGGCCGGCGAGCGACTCCGGCCGGGCGAGTTCCTCCAGGAGGCGCACGAACAGCGCGCGCACCCCGCCGGGGTCGGCCGGACGGGCGGCGACGGGGGCGCCGCCGAGGTAGCCGAGGTCCTCGTAGCGCGCCGTCGCCGGGCCTTCGCACAGGATCCAGTACTCGTCCCAGGAGCCGCCGGTCGGACCGTAGGAGTGCGGAACGCCCGGCGGCAGCCAGAAGAACGAGCCGGGCCCGACCGGGTGCGTCCCGGGGCGCCCGTGCAGTTCCAGACACCCGGATCCCGCCGTGACCAGCACCCCGGCGTAACCGCTCAGCGTCCGGAGGACCCGGGTCGACGTCTGGCCGACGATCCGCCCGACTCCGGTGACCGCCAGTCCCAGGGCCCGCACGGCGTCCGGGGGAGTGCGGTAGTGGGCGGTGGAGGTGGAGTCCGGCACGGCTGCTGCCCCGTCGACAATCGTCCAAGTTCCTTCGGAATCCGTGCATTGTCCCACGCGTCGAACGCGGCCAGCATGCCGGTATGAGCGTTTCGCAGCGGCCCGCCCGCCCGCCGACAACAGTCCTGACGTCCAACGGCCACCGCCTGGACACCGGCCCGCGACGGCTGGGCGCACTCGAACCCGTCCCGCCCGCGGAGCGCCGGGACTTCGACGCGTTGCGGGCCCGTTTCGCCCGGGACGGTTACCTGTACCTGCCGGGCTTCCTCGACCGTGACACCGTCCTGGCGTTCCGCCGCCACTACTTCGCCACACTGGCGCCGAGCGGCCTGATCCGCGCGGGCTCCGACCCGGTGGAGGGCCTGGCGGCCACCGCCGCCGATCTCGACCGGGGGAGGTTCCGGGAACTGCTGTACGGCGAGATCGTTCCCGGCCGCGCGTACGAGGCGATCTGCCGGCACCCCGCACTCCTCGCGTTCTACCGCCGCTTCCTCGGCACCGACGAGCTCCACCTGCACCGCCGCCGGATCATTCGCCACGTGGGCCCCGGCGAGTCCGGCATCGGCACGGCGACCCAGGCGCACTACGACCTGGTCTATCTCCGTGAGGGCACGGACCGTGTCGTCTCCTCCTGGATCCCGCTGGGCGACTGCCCGCTCGCCCGGGGCCCGCTGATCTACCTGGAGGGCAGCCACCACCGGGTCAGGGCCGAGGAGGCCGCCGGCACGCTGCGACGCCCCGCCGCGTCGATCACCGCCGACCTGCCCGCCCTCGCCGAGGCCCACGACGCCCGTTGGCTGGTGACCGACTTCGCCGCGGGCGACCTGATGGTCCACAGCGCGCACATCGTGCACGCGGCCCTGGACAACCGGGACCCGGCCGGGCGGTTCCGGCTGTCCACCGACATCCGGTACCAGGCCGCCGCCGAACCGATCGACCCGCGCTGGCAGCGGCACTGGCACGACCGGGACGGCCTGTGAACGGCGCACCGGACCTCCGCCGCGCCTCCTCGGCCCGCACGGCGTTCCGGCGCCTGCTCACGATGGCCGAGCCGGTCCTCGCCGAGGTCTCCTGAGCCGGCGCCGCCGGGGCGGACGCCGCACCCTTCCGGCCGGCCGGCTACCGGCGTGGGCCGTAGTTCCAGTAGTGGTCCGGGTAGTCACCGCACGGGTACTGCATCAGCGGGGCCTCGGGGGCGCCGCTGCCGTGGGTGACGGCGAGACACTGGCGGCTGTTGCCGTTGACGAAACGGATGCCGCGCGGCCACTTCTCGATCGTCCAGGCCTGTCCGGGCTTGTTCCCGCACGCCGACTGGACGACCGGGGCGGCGGCCTCGGTGCTGGAGTCCCGGACGGTGAGACACAGGGCGCTGTTGTAGCTGACGATCCGGTAGTAGGTGTCACCCGCCGCGTCCGTGTGGGACTTCTGGGCCTCCCAGAAGTGGTCGGGGAAGTCCGCGCAGGGGTACTGCTGGACCTGCCGGCCCTCGTCCCGGCTGCCGCCGGCGATGGCCACGCACTGCAGGCTGTTGCCGTTCCTGATCTCCACCGACCCCGTCGGCGGCGTCATCGGGGTTCCGCCGAGGCGGCCGGGGTCCGGCGGATCGGGCAGCGGCGTGGTCGCCGGCGCGCTGGGGAGCGGCGAGGACGCGGGCCGCCCGCCCGCGGCCGACGGCGAGGGGGTGGCCAGTGGCGACGGGACGCCGGGCAGCGCCGTCGGAACCGGTGTCCCGGTGGGTGCGGGCAGCGGCGGTACGACGGGTGTTCCGGGGCTCGGGGCCGGCGGGAGGTCGGGCGCGGGAGCGGCCGGTGAGCCGCCCGGCCGCCCGGCGGGAGTCGGCCCCGGGGTGTCGACCGCCGCGGTCGGGGAGGTACCGGCGGTCGCTACGGCCGTCCCGGCGGCGGTGCCGGCCACCTGGGTGGCCGCCCCGACGGGGGTGTCGGCCGCTTGCGGAGCCGGTCCGTCGGAGGTGGGAGCCGCCGGGCCCAGGCGCTGGCCCACCAGCACCCCGGCCAGCACCAGCGTGGCGGCCAGCAGGGCCGCCACCGCGCCCGTCGCCGCGCCGGAACGGAGCGTGCGGCGCCGGGCGTGGGGGGGGGGCCCCCGCGCGCGGCGGCCGCGCCGGCCGCCGCGCCCGCCCCCACAACGGAGGGGGGAAGACGACG
>NZ_JBHYYB010000052.1:22254-57497 GCF_042752535.1 Kitasatospora sp. NPDC059327
GCGCCGGCCCCCCCCACCCCCCGCGCCCCCCCCTGGGTGCGGCCCCGCGGGCCGCCCACCCCCCCGGCCGCCGCGCGGTACGGGAGCGTGGGCCGGCGGGTGTTCGTCGGCCCCCCGTGGGGCGGGCCGACGAACGGCGGGCCGAGCACGAACGCGCTGGTCCGGCGATTGTCCGGGGTCCGGACCAGCTCGCCGCGGACAACCCCGTGTCCGGCCCCGGCCGGCCCGATCGCGTGTCCGGCCCCGGCCGGTGCCATCCCGGCCAGCTCCCGGCGCCGGTCGGCCAGCGCCTCCCGGAGTTCGACGAGGTCGTCGGTCAACCGCCGCAGCACCGGAAGACGCGCCCGCGCCCCGTCCACCACCGCCAGCTCGGTACTCGTCGCCCCGTCGCCCTCCGCGCGGGCCGGCCCGCGCTCCTGACCGACCAGCAGCCCGAGGGCGGCGCGTTCCGACCGCGCCGCCCGCTGCGCCTCGCGCGCGCTCTCCCGGATGCGTCGGACCTCGGCCAGACAGCGGGTCGCCTCGCGCAGCCGGGACCGGCGCGACCGCGCGTCCTCCCCGTCGGCCACCCGCCACGCGCAGGGGCCGGTGTCGTCCGGAGTGCCGGTGTCGAGCTCACCCCGCAGCTCGGCCACGATCGCCACCAGTACGCGGATCAGCTCCTCCGCCTCCGCGACGCCCTCCTCGGCGAGCCGTTGCGCCCGTCGGGCCTCCTCCAGCGCCTGCTGCGCCGCGGACCGTTCTCCGGCGGGTGGCCGGATCCCCAGGGCCGCCCGGGCGGCCCGTCGGTGCAGATCCCCGGCGCGGGCCAGTAACACCCCCCGGGCTCGCGGGTCCGGCACCTGGTCGTGGACCAGACGCTGGAGCAGGTGCCACGGAATGTCCTTCTCCGCGGAGCGGTACTCGCTCCAACTGGTCTTGCCGACGGGATAACGCCGGGCCAGCTCGCGGACGGTGACGCCGGACGTCACCTCCCGGACGAACCGGGCCAGGGCGTCCGCCTGCTCGGTCTCCCCCTTGAGCCGCCCCTGCGGACGTCCAGCACCACCCATGTCGTGCCCCCTGCCCCTGCCCCGGCCGCGGCCGAGCGCGACGGTCCGCGGCCCACCTGGCCGTCGACCGAATTCCGATAGATGGACAATCAAACATGCCGAACCACGGGGCCTCCACCGGTTCTTCGGACAACCTGCCGGGGCCCGGGACGGACACCACCGGGCCCGTGGCCGAAGTCCCTCAGGAACGCGCCCGCGTTCACATGCGCACCGAGGTGGCCGTTCCCGCCAAAGCGGATCCCGGGCCGCCGCGAAGGGCGGTAACCGCGCCGTGCCCACGTCCCCTTGACGGGCGGCGGCCCCGTCCATCAGGGTGTCGTCCACTCCCTCGCACCGCTGCCCCATCGGCATCCCCCACCGGGAGACGGCATGCGTGCACCCACCCCTCAGCCCCGCCCGGCCCGCCGACCCCGTCGGCACGGCGGACTCGGCCTGCCCGTCGGCCTGGCCACCGCCCTCGCGTTCGCGGCGGCCACCGTCGGACTGGCCTCCTCGGCGGCGGCCCTGCCGGACGTCGAGCTGATCGTCAACGGCCGCTTCGACTCGTACCCGTGGATCTGGGGCTGCGAGTCGACCACCTCGCGCAGCACCGTCCCGCACGAGCACTACATGACGGGCCGGCCGACCGCCGAGAGCTACGCGGGCTGCACCCAGAGGGTCCGGGTCCAGCCGAACTCCAGCTACACGCTGTCCGCCTCGGTGCGCGGCCCGTACGTGTTCGTCGGCGTCACCGGCACGGTGACCGGCACCGCCGCCACCTGGTCCCACACGAGCGACTGGAACGACCTGTCGGTGCGGATCACCACCGGACCGGCCACCACCGACCTGACCGTCTACGTCCACGGCTGGTACGGACAGGACCCCTACAGCGTGCGCACCGTGTCCTTCACCGGTCCCGGGATCCCCCCGAGCCCGTGCGGCGGGTCCGACACCGCCGTGCCGACCACGACCGGCGGTTCCACGCTCCCCGGACCGACCCCCAGCTGCTCCCGCACCTACATCCCCTGACCCCGCGCCGCGGACCCGCGCCACCCCGGAGGCGTCGAGTGAGCACCCCGGTGTCACCGCGCCCGTGCCCGTGCCCGTGCCCGTGCCCGTGCCCGTGCCCGTGCCCGCGACGGTGACGCGGCGCACGGACGTGGGCGAGCCGGTGGCGCACGCGAACCCTCCCGCCCGGTGCCCCCGTGCCCTGCTCCTGTCCGCGGCCAATCCGGATTGTCCGCCGCTCACCTGAGCGTTGCTCCGGTCCTGTTGATGGACAATCGGCGCAGCTCGCACGCTGGAGTCTCCACCGGGTGCCGACGAGGTCCGGCAGGAACGTCGAGGACGAGTCGCCGCTGCGCCATCGGCCCGGCGGGAGGGCCGCTCCGTCCTCGCGAGCGCGGGGAAGCGGCGCGCCGGCGGCCCGGTGGTCCCCTCGTGACGTTCGTCAGAGACAGGAGCTGCACATCCGATGAGCAAGCGCACTTCTCGTACCTTCGCCGCGGCCGTCGCCTCGGCCGCGGCCGCGGCCCTGATCGCGGTGTCGGCGTCGGCGGCCGCCGCCGATCCCGACCCGGGGGCCATCTCGGTCGGGTCGGCGCCCACCGAGCCCGGTACCTACTCCGTTGAGCTCCAGGCCGCCAACAGCAACGGGGACAGCGTCTCCTTCGTCATCGTGGGGGACCTCACCCGGGACGAGAACATCAGGACGCACCTGCAGCTCTGGAAGGCGGACTGGTCGACCGAAGCGCTCGCGCTGCTGCCGGGGGACGCCGGCGGACATGCGAGCGGGATCAACAACGCCCTTACCGTGGTGGGGACTTCCCTCGCGAAGGCCGGGGGTCAGCAGCACGCGGTGCGATGGACCTCCCCGTCCACGCCGACCGAACTGCCGCCGCTGCCCGGAGACACGGTGGCGTCCCCCGCCGCGATCGCGGACAACGGCACCGCGGTGGGGTCCTCCTGGGGAGCCGCGGCCGAGAAGCACGCCGTGGCGTGGCCGCCGAGCGGCGCACCCGTCGCCCTGCCGCCGCTGCCGGGCGACACCGCGAGCGAGGCCGTCGCCGTCAACGGCTCGGGCACGGCGGTCGGTTACTCCTACCCGGCCGGCGATCCGGCCGCCCGGCGGGCGGTGGCGTGGAGCCCCGGCGGCACCGTCACCGCCTTCGACGTGCCGGCGGGCTCCACGAGCAGCGGCGCGACCCGCATCACCGACTCGGGGGTGGTGATCGGGGCGGGCGTGGTGATCGGTACGGGCGGTACGGGCGTGGGCCACGCCCTCGTCTGGAACGCCGCGGGCGCCGTCGCCGACCTGGGCGCGGGCAGCGAGGCGAAGGCCGTGAACAACGCGGGCACGGTGGTGGGCGGTCTGAACGGTCAGGCCGCGCGCTGGGCCGTCGACGGCACGCCGTCACCGCTCACGCCGACCACGCTCGCGAGCGTGGCCACCGGCATCAACGACCAGGGTGTCATCGTGGGGTACACCAGTGACCCGTGGCCGGCCCGCGCCCAGCTCTACGCGCAGCGCTGGAATCCCGACGGGTCCGTCCTCGCGCTTCCCGCGTGGTCGGTGCACTTCCCGTACGCCATGCCCTCGTTCATCACCGACAGCGGGATCGTCCTGGGTGAGCTCCTCCTTCGCGGCCCCGCCGGCTACGGCAGGCCGTTGACCATCCGCTGGACCATGTAGCGCGCGGCCCCTTCGAGCGGGTGAGGTCCGGACGGGCCTGCGGCCGGAACAGGGCGGCAGTACCGGCCCGCCCTGTTCCGCGGCGCCGCGTCGACGTCTTCAGCGGCTCGACGGCCCGCTCACGACCCCGGCCGTCCGCGATCGGCAGCGGGACCCGGCCCGTCCGCCCGCGTCGGCGCGGGCCGGGTGTGCGCGCCGTACCAGGCGCCGTGAACACGGGAATTGCCCGGAGATAACGATCCTCCTCCGAGACTGTCCGAAAATCGACTGGCGGCCTAGGCTCTGGCGCGTGTCGATCCTTCGAAGACTTCGTGCTTCAGGCCCGCGACTGCGGCCGGAACTCGACGACGTCGCGCTCGGTCGCGTGCGGCGACAGCTGAACTCCCCCGCGATGCCGGGCCAGGACGCCATGCGCATCGACCAGGTCGAACGGCTGCTCCAGGAGGCCGGTACGGACTGGGACCGTCGCGCACACCGCCTGGCCGTCCTGGCCGAGGCCGCCGCGCCCTCGTCGCTCGCCCGCTTCTGGCGGCTGCGCCGCCCGGACAACGCCAACCCGCAGGTCTTCGAGGCGTGGGTGGAGCTGGTCCGCGGCCGGCACACGGGACGGATGGAGGACGCTCGCGCCGCTGCCGACCGCTGTTACGGCGCCGCCGACGCGCTGCCCGACGACCCGACCCCCTGGGTGGTGCTGCTCGGGATCCTGCGCCTGATCCGCGCGGAGTCGCGCGACGTGTTCGCGGTCTGGCACGAAGTGACCTCGCGCGACCCGTGGAACCGCGAGGCCCACCTGCAGATGCTGCGCTACCTGTCGCCGGAGGAGTGCGGCTCGCGCGGCGGCCAGCTGGAGTTCGTGGACGCCGTCCGGGGCGGGGTGCCGTCGAACGCGCCCGCCGTGGGCGTGGAACTGACCGCCCTGGTGGACGAGCACGCCCGCACCGTCGCCCGCGGCGGCGTCGAGGCCCTGCTGGCCCGCCGCCAGTGGACCAACCACCGGGCCACCAGGGCGCTGGACACGGCGCTGGCCGACTGGCCCCGCCCCGGCCACCTGCGGTACGCGGCCGCCCTGGCCGACCTCAACCTGCTGGCCTTCGCCCTGGTCCAGGCGGGTCGTTCGCGCGAGGGCGCCGGCACCTTCGACCTGCTCGGTGACGTGGTCACCGCCTGGCCCTGGTCGCTCGACGGCGACCCGCTCGACCGGTTCGGTCACTGGCAGTCCAAGCACTGACCCGGGGTCGGCGCGCGCCTAGGTCCGGGGCAACGACCGCACCACGTCGAGGAACGTGGTGAGCGCCCGCGGCGGACGGTCGGGATCCCACACCACTCCGACCCGCCAGCGCGCGGCCGGGTGGTCGATCGGAGTGATCGAGACCTGGGCGGGTGCGATGCCGCGCACCCGCTCGGGCACCAGCGCGGCGCCCACCCCGGCCGCCACCAGGGCTAGTACGGTCTGCAGGTCGTTGGCGTGCTGGATCACCTCCGGACGAGACGCGCACGCGGCCAGGTACGCGTCCACCTGGTCGGCGAGGCCCGGTCCCTTCGCCCGGGACAGTTGCACCAGTCCGTACTCCTCCATCGCCGCGCCGATGTCCGCGGGAGCGATCGGCGGTCGTCGGGTCGGGTCGGGCGGGGACGCCAGGGCCAGGGTGTCACCGCCGAGTTCGAGCACCTCCAGGCCGTCCCCGGTGGGCAGCCGGACGTACCCCGCGTCCAGTTCGCCTCGGCGCACCCGGTCCACCTGCACGCTGGACGACATGTCGTCCAGCGTGACACCGATGCCGGGGTGGCGGCGGCGGAACTCGGCCACGTCACGTGGCGCGAGATCGATGCTGGACATGCCGAATCCGATCGACAGGTGGCTGGTCCCGCCCTCGGTGATCCGGCGGGCCCGCAGCCGCAGGGCGTCGGCGCGGTCGACGATCTCCTGGGCGTCCGGGAGGAGGGCCCGGCCCAGCTCGGTCGGTTCGGCGCCCTGCCTGCCGCGATGGAACAGCGGGCCCCCGACCTGTGCCTCCAGGGCCTGGATCTGCTTGGTCAGGGCGGGTTGGGTGATCGACAGGACCTCGGCGGTGGCACCGAAGGTCCGATGACCGGCGAGGGTGACGAAGGCGCGTAGCAGCCGGACTTCCATTCCTTCAGTCTATGGCACGGCTCCTAGGATTCATTGGACGAATGGAACGGGCGGCGATGTACTGAAGGTCAATCGACCGTTGAGGGAGTTCCGATGTCGCGATCCACTGTGCTGCGCGCCGCGAGCGTGCAGTTCGAGCCCCGGCCGGGAGACAAGGCGTTCAACATCGCGCGGGTGGAGCACTACGCGCGGGCCGCGGCCGCCGACGGGGTGCGGCTGGTCGCGCTGCCGGAGATGTGCCTGCTCGGCTACTGGCACCTGACCAAGAGCCCGGTGGCCTACCTGGAGGAGGTGGCCGAGGCGGCGGACGGTCCGTCGGTGAGCGAGGTCGCCCGGCTCGCGCGCGATCTGGGGCTGGGCATCGGCGTCGGTTTCCTGGAGCGCGCCGAGGACGGGAGGCTGTTCAACTCGTACGCGGTCTGCCTTCCCGACGGGGCGGTGCACGTGCACCGGAAGCTGCACGCGTTCGAGCACGAGGCGATCGCCGGCGGGGACCGCTACACCGTCTTCGACACTCCGTGGGGCGTCCGGGTCGGGGTGCTGATCTGCTGGGACAACAATCTCGTCGAGAACGTCCGGGCCACGGCCCTGCTGGGCGCGCAGGTGCTGGTCGCGCCGCACCAGACCGGTGGGACCGACTCCCGCAGCCCGCACGGCATGAAGCCGATCCCGATGGAGCTGTGGGAGAACCGGCACCAGGACGCGGAGGCGGTCGAGGCCGCGTTCCGGGGGCCCAGCGGCCGCGGGTGGCTCATGCGGTGGTTGCCGGCCCGGGCCCACGACAACGGAGTGTTCGTGGTGTTCAGCAACGGTGTCGGGCGGGACGACGACGAGGTCCGGACCGGCAACGCGATGATCATCGACCCGTACGGGCGCGTGCTGCGCGAGACCTGGGCGGCGGCGGACGCCATGGTGACGGCCGACCTCGATCTCGACCTGCTGCCGATGTCCACGGGACAGCGCTGGCTCCGTGGGCGGCGGCCGGAGCTCTACGGCGTGCTCCTCGAACGCCGCGGCGACGAGCGGGACCCGCGCACCGTCCGCTTCTCCACCTCGGCCGGCGAGTAGGGCTCTGGCTCGCGACGCGGCCGGCGGCCGCGCACGAGGGGCCCACCGCGCCGTCGCCGGCCTTCCGGGAAGGCGAGGACGCGCACCCGGCCCGGCCCCTACGCGGGATCGGTGTCCTCGTCGAAGTCGCCGAGATGCAGCACGGGCTCCGGCCGGGGCCCCGCGGTCGCGGTCAGCACCCTGGCCAGGTGGGACGCCATCCCCTTGGGGCGGACCGCTTCGGGCGTGGCCGCCAGTTCCTCGGCCGCCCACCAGCGGTGCCCGTAGCAGGCCTCGTCGGTGTCGATCCTGACCGAGTCGGCCTCGGCGGCGGTGACACGGGCCAGGCGGTACTCCTCGTACTGGTCGGAGCGCTGCCCGTCGACGGTCAGGAGCGACCGCCGCGTCCAGAGGAGCGCGCTCAGCCGCTCGGCGGGCAGGGACAGCGCGGTCTCCTCCCGCACCTCGCGCACCGCTGCCTGGACGTAGTCCTCACCGTGTTCCACCCCGCCGCCGACGGTGAACCACCACCGCGCCCCCGGCTTGCGGGGATCCCGGCCGCACAGCAGAAGCAGACGATCACGCTCATCGACCAGAAGGACTCGGGAGGTCCACCTCTTCAGCACCATGGCGCCGACCCTACAACCCCGCACCCGAGGGCCTCCGGGGCACCCGGGGCCGCACCGGTCGTCACGACCGCCCGGCCTCGGCGGCCCGGACAGCGGGCGGCCCCCCGCCTGGGACACCGATGAACACCCTCCGGGAACCGGGCCCCGGCCCCGGCTACCCGGCGACACCGAGTGCGTTGATACATCCCATCACTGTGCAGAGTGCGCATTTTCGGGGCCGCTGACAGAGGCCGATTCTCGCTATGACCCCCAGGGGGAGAGTCGACCCCTCTGGACAAGTTGATGGGCGCGCGACAATAATCATCCCATGTGTCGCCGGTGGCGACCGGGTGTCGGCGCTGTTCGCGGATGCCCGGCCGCCACCGGCCGCGCCGTCGTCCGTGGCCGCCCGATTCCCGGGTGGCCCCAGCGGTGGCGTGGCACCACCTGCCCCAGTGTCCGTGTCGCGGTGATCCCGTGTCACGGGTGAGTGGCGCGCCGACGGGGTGCGCGACGACACTGCCCGATCCGCTCGGAACGATCCCCACGAGGAGAGACGTGAACCGTCGACGCTTCCGGCCCGTCGGGGTGGTCGGCTCCGTCGCCTCGACGGCGGCGGGCGGGGTGAGGGGTGACCCGGTTCGGTCGGGTCGCCCCTCCCCGGGGCCGGACGTGGCGCCGTCCTACGCGGGTGTGGGCTCCGGTCCCTCCGCGGCTCTGATGGCCCGGTCGACCGCCGCGGGGCTGAGGACGTCCTCGACGACCATGACGGCGGCTCCGATCACGCCGGCGCGGTCCCCGAGTGCCCCTCCCCGGATGGAGAGGTGCTGGGTGGCCAGCGGCAGGGAGCGGCTGTAGATCTCCTCGCGCACCCCCGCGAGCAGGTGTTCCCCGGCCTCCGCGAGATCGCCGCCGACGGCGATCACCCCGGGGTTGAAGAAGTTCACCAGTGCGGCCAGGATCTGCCCGATGTCCCGGCCCGCCTGACGGATCAGCTGGATCGCCGCCGGGTCGCCCGCGCGGACCAGACCGACCACGTCCCGGCCGTCCTCGACGTCCAGGCCCGATGCCCGCAGGCGTGCGGCGAGGGCGCCGCCGCCGGCCACCGCTTCGAGGCAGCCGGTGTTCCCGCAGCGGCAGGGCTCCGTCGCGGCCCCGGCCACCTGGATGTGGCCGATGTCGCCGGCCGAGCCCTGGGCGCCGCGGTGGAGCCGGTGCTCCGTGATGATGCCGCAGCCGATGCCGGTGCCGACCTTCACGAAGAGGAGGTGTTCCACCTCGGGGCCGGCGGCCCGGTGTTCGCCGAGGGCCATGATGTTGACGTCGTTGTCGACCAGGACGGGTGCGCCCAGGCGGTGCGCGAGCCGGCCGGGCACGTCGAAGCCGTCCCATCCCGGCATGATCGGTGGGTTCACGGGCCGGCCCGACGCGTGCTCCACGGGGCCGGGGAGGCCGACGCCGACGCCGCACACCTCGGTGAGGGTGCGACCGGTACCGGCGAGCAGGGCGGTGAACTCGTCGACGAGCCGGCCCAGGACGTGTTCCGGGCCGTCGGCGATCGGCAGGTCGAGGCCGCGTTCGGCGAGCACCCGGGCGGTGAGGTCCATGGCCGCGATCCGGGCGTGGGTGGCTCCGAGGTCGGCGGCGAGGACCGTCCGCGCCCCGGGGTCGAAGGAGAAGGCCGCGGCGGGCCTGCCGCCCGAGAAGATCGCGTCGTCCGCGGGCCGGATCCACCGGTGCTCCACCAGGGCGTCGAGCCGCTGGGTCACGGTCGACCTGGCGAGCCCGGTGAGCTGCACCAGTTCGCTGCGGGTGCGGGAGCGGCCGTCCCGCAGGATCGCGAGCAGCGCGCCGGCGCCTGCCGGTTCGGCGGGTTCGGTGGTCAACTCCCCGTCTCCATCCGTGTCGGGGCCAGGGGCGGGCGGAACCAGCGCATCATAACTCCGGTGTACATAGGGTCGAGGACCGCCAGAAGCTCTTCCTGTGATCGGTGGCATGCCCTACTTACGCCGACAGTCGGCGTAAGTAGGGGTGGGTATCGGCGGAACAGGTCCGCTTCGAGTCGGGGGCTCCCTGCGGCGACGATCACGGCCTGCCCTATCGTTCCGGTACGGACCGGGGCCGACCGGCGAACGGCCGAGAGTCGGAAGGGTGTGCGGTGCGGGGGAGTTCGGGCCGGAGGGTCGCGGTGCTGGGGGGCGGGGTGGCCGGGCTGACAGCGGCCATGGAGCTGGCGGAGCGCGGCTTCGCGGTGACCGTGGTGGAACCCTCCGGGTGGGGCGGGAAGGCCCGCAGCACCTCGGTTCCCGGGACGGGTACCGGCGGTCGGCTCGATCTGCCCGGCGAGCACGGGTTCCGCTTCTTCCCCGGCTTCTACCGGAGCCTGCCGGACACGATGCGGCGGATCCCCTTCCCGGGCTCGCCGTCGGGCGTGGCGGGCAATCTGCGGGAGGCGCCGCAGATGCTGTCCGCCCGCTCGGGGCGGATCGGGGAGACGGTCGTGGACGTGTCCCACGCCACGGGTCCGCGGACGCCGCTGCAGATCCTGCGGGCCAGGGGCATGAAGCTGGGTGCCGAGGGCGAGTCGAACGAGGAACTGCTGTACTTCGCCAACCGGATGCTGGTCTACATGACCAGCAGCGAGGAGCGTCGGCTGGGCGAGTGGGAGCAGACCTCCTGGTGGGACTTCACGGCCGCCGACGGCGCCTCCGAGGAGTACCGCAAGGTCTGTGTCGTCGGGGCGACCCGGACGGTGGTGGCGGCGCGGGCGGAGGTGTGCAGCGCGCACACCGTCGGGGGGTTCCTGGAGGCCTTCGGCTACGGCTTCCTGGGCCGGGGCGAGGCCCAGGCCGCCGACCGGGTCCTGAACGCCCCGACCAGCGCCGCCTGGATCGACCCCTGGACGCGGCACCTGGAGGGGCTCGGGGTGCGGTGCGAACTCGGCTGGCGGGTGGACCGCCTGACGGTCCGGGGCGGCGTCGTCGTCGGCGCGGGGCTGCGCGGTCCGGGTGGCCGGCGCGGGGAGCTGGACGCCGACTGGTACGTGTGCGCGCTCCCGGTCGACCGGATCGGCGCGCTGCTGGAGCGCGGTCTGGCCGAGGCGGACCCGGAGCTGTCGAAGACGGCGGGCCTGCGCACCGACTGGATGGTCGGCCTGCAGTTCTACCTCACCGAACCCACCCCGATCACCCGCGGCCACGTCATCTACCAGGACTCCCCGTGGGCCCTGACCTCCATCAGCCAGGCGCAGTTCTGGGACGGCGACTTCCGCGCCACCTACGGCGACGGGCGGGTGGCCGACTGCCTGTCGGTCGACATCTCCTCCTGGGACACCCCCGGCATCCGCTACGGCAAACCGGCCCGCGACTGCACCCGGGCCGAGGTCGTCGCCGAGGTCTGGGCGCAGCTCGCGGACGCGCTCGACGACGGGAGGCGGCGGACGCTCCACGACGGGCTGCTGCACTCCTGGCACCTGGACCCGGCGGTCAAGAACCTCGACGGCCCGGGGCCCGCCACCAACGACGAGGCCCTGTTGATCAACACCACCGGGTCCTGGGCGCTGCGGCCGCGGGCGCGGACCGCCGCGGCGAACCTGTTCATGGCCGGGGACTTCGTCCGCTGCCCGGTGAACCTGGCCACCATGGAGGGGGCGAACCAGAGCGGCCGGGCGGCGGCGAACGCCGTGCTGGAGGCCGCCGGGCACGACGCCGAACCCGCCGTCGTCCACGCCCTGTACGAGCCGGCGGAGCTGCGCCGGCTGAAGGAGGTGGACGCCGCGCTGTACCGGCAGGGCCGTGCGCACATCCTCGACACCCCGCCGCCCTGGGCCTCCACCGGGGGCGGGCGGTTCAGCGCGACCGGTTGACGACCAGTTCGCGGAGCGCGTCCAGATCGGCGACGGCGCCGGGCAGCGGGCCGGGGGCGTCGGCGAGGTCGCGCAGCCGGCGCCGGGCCCGGTCCGCGTGTGCGGCGGCGCGCTCCACCGTCCAGCGCCGGCCGCCGGCCTCCTCCACCAGCCGGGCCAGCTCCGCCTCCCCGGCCCGCCCGGGGCCGGTCGCCAGCGCGTAGCGGCGGGCCAGTTCGTCGCCCGCGGTCGTCCGCGAGGCCATCGCGGCCACCACCGGCACCGAGAGCTTGCGCGCGCGCAGGTCCGCGAAGACCGGCTTCCCCGTGACCGCCTCGTCGCCCCAGATCCCCAGCAGGTCGTCCACCAGCTGGAACGCCATGCCCAGGTCGTGTCCGAACGCGGCCAGGGTCTCGACCTGTTCCGGTCCGCCGCCGCCGTAGAGGGCGCCCAGCCGACAGGCGCAGGAGATCAGTGACGCCGTCTTGCCGGACACCATCTCCAGGCACTCGGCGAGGCCGACCCGCGGCTCGGCCTCGAACAGCACGTCCAGGCCCTCACCGGTCATGAGCTGGATCAGCGTGTCCAGCAGCGCCGTCGACGCCTCGCCCGTGACGGTCTCGTCGCCGTCGTCGGCGAGCACCTCGAAGGCCAGCATCAGCAGGGCGTCGGCCGACCGGGTCGCGGCGGCCGGCCCGAACACGTTCCAGGCGGCGGCCCGGTGGCGGCGCACCGCGTCGCCGTCCAGGACGTCGTCGTACAGCAGCGACAGGTTGTGCACCAGCTCCACCACCACGGCGGCGGGCGCGGCCCGCTCCTGGTCCCCGCCCACCACGCGCGCACAGGTCAGCGCCAGGGCCGCCCGGACGTTCTTGCCGCCGTGCCGAAGGTCCGAGGGCGCGTCGCCGGACCAGCCGAACTGGTACGCCGCCACCTCCCCGGCGGTGCCCTCCAACCGCCCGACCCAGCGCCGCAGCCGCTCGTCACACGTGGCGACCGCGTCCTTCAGGACCGCTTCGGCCCGCGCACGATCCGACACCACCCACCCCGATCTCCCGGCCCGGCCGGACCCTGCCACCGCACCCCGGCCGCGCGGCACCCGGAGGAGCCTACGCGACCTTTCGGAGGCGTGTTCCTGACGGTGCTTCGGCAGCCCGGAGGCCCGGAAGCCCGGGACGCCCGGCGGAGCGGCT
This sequence comes from Kitasatospora sp. NPDC059327, assembly GCF_042752535.1. Lineage (NCBI taxonomy): Bacteria > Bacillati > Actinomycetota > Actinomycetes > Kitasatosporales > Streptomycetaceae > Kitasatospora > Kitasatospora sp. NPDC059327. Next base: position 34,801 of record NZ_JBHYYB010000052.1, read on the forward strand.
AGGAGAGCTGGTCGTTCACGGCCGCCGGCGAGAGCACGTGCTGGGCGACCATGGCCGCGGCTCCGATCACACCGGAGTTCGCTCCCGCCTGCGCGGGCATGATCCGCAGGCTCTCGGTGGCCAGCGGCAGGGAGTGGCGGTAGACCGATTCCCGCACCCCGGCGAGCAGCATGTCGCCCGCCTCGGCGAGGGCGCCGCCGACGACGATCACGGCGGGGTTGAACATGCTGACGCAGCCGGCCAGGACGTCGCCGATGGTGCGGCCGGCCTGGCGCACCGCCTGGCCGGCCTCGGCGTTGCCCATCCGTACGAGGGAGACCACGTCGGCGGCGGTCCGCGCCTCCAGCCCCTTGGCGCGCAGGGCGGCCGCCACGGCGGTGCCGCTCGCGACGGCCTCCAGACAGCCGCTGTCGCCGCACCGGCACGGGGTGTCCTCCGCCCGCGGGGCGGTGATGTGACCGAGGTCGCCGGCGGCGCCCGCGGCCCCCCGGTGCAGCGCGCCGTTGCTGATGAAGCCCGCGCCGATGCCGGTGGCGACCTTGACCACGATCATGTCGTCCACGCCGGGGAACGACGTGTGCTCGCCGAGCGCCATGAGGTTGACCTCGTTGTCCACCAGCACGGGTGCGTCGAAGTCGGCGCGGATCCGGGCGCAGACGTCGAAGCCGTCCCAGCCGGGCATCAGGGGCGGGCGGTTCAGGCGCCCGGTGGAGTGCTCGACCGGACCGGGCAGGCCGAGGCCCAGGCCCGCGAGGGGAGCCGCGGCCCAGTCGTCGTCGGTGGCGAGGAGGTCGCGCCAACTGCGCAGCAGGTGTGCCAGCACCGGCTCGGGGCCGTCGGTCACGTCGACGGCGAGTCGGCGGGCGGCGTGCACGGCGCCGTTGAGGTCGGTCGCGGCGACGACGGCGTGCGTGGCACCGACCTCCGCCGCCAGGACGGTGCGCGCGCGGGGGTTGAAGGCGAAGCGGCCGGGGGGCCGGCCGCCGGTCGACACCCCGTCGGCGTGGTCGCCCACCAGGCCCAGCCCCACGAGCGCGTCGAGGCGGGCGCGCACGGTTGAGCGGGCCAGGCCGGTCTCGGCGGTCAGCTGGGCGCGGGTTCTCGGCGCGCCGTCCAGCAGCAACTGGAGCAGGTGGCCGGGAGGGGTCGAGAAGACTCCGGATTCAGCGTTCATCTCCTTCATGGAACCACATGATGTCCAAAGGTCTGACACCAAAGCCAGAAGTTCTGCTCTGGTGACAAATGTTCCGTGACTTCTGATTGACGGGCGCCAGAAGTCCTTTCTAGCATGCGTCACATGAATGAGACGCAGGTAACACTGGCGACACACGGCGGCCGGACCGGCGCCGGGGCGTTACGAACGGCCGTGGTCGGCGCCGGGTTCATGGCCCGGGTCCACGCGGAGTCGGTGCGCCGCGCGGGAGGGCGGGTGGTGGCCGTCGTGGCGCCGCACCGGGAGGCCGCGGCGGCGGTCGGGGCGGAGCGCTCCTACGCCGACCTGGACGCGCTGCTCTCCGGTGACGCCGAGGTCGACGCGCTGCACGTCTGCACCCCGAACGTCACGCATGCCGGCATCGCCCGCGCCGCGCTCGCGGCCGGTGTCCACGTGATCTGCGAGAAGCCGCTGACCACGTCGATCGCCGACGCGGAGGCGCTGGTGGCCGCGTCGGCCGGCCGGATCGCCGCCGTCCCGTTCGTCTACCGGTTCCATCCGATGGTCCGGGAACTGCGCGCCCGGCTGGCGGCCGGCGAGGCGGGCATCGTGTCGTCGGTCAGCGGCAGCTACCTGCAGGACTGGCTGGCGTCCTCGACCGACCAGGACTGGCGCGTCGACCCGGCGCTCGGCGGGCCGTCGCGGGCGTTCGCCGACATCGGATCGCACTGGTGCGACCTGCTGGAGTTCACCACCGGTGACCGGATCGCCCGGCTGTCGGCCCAGACCGTCACGGTCCACGAACGCGGTGACCGCACCACCGAGGAGCTCGCCACCGAGGACCTCTCCAGCGTCCACTTCACCACCGTCGGCGGGGTGGTCGGCACCCTGGTCGTCTCCCAGGTGGCGGCCGGGCGCAAGAACCGGCTGCACCTGGAGGTGTCCGGCACCGAGGCCAGCTTCGCCTTCGACCAGGAGGACCCGGAACGGCTGTGGATCGGCCGCCGCTCGGAGAGCACGGTACTCCTGCGCGACCCGGGCACCCTGTCGCCGGGCGCCGCGCGCTACGCACGGCTTCCCGCCGGTCACGCGCAGGGCTACCAGGACTGCTTCGACGCGTTCGTGGCCGACACCCACCGCGCGATACGCGACGGGACCCCGGTCGAGGGCCTGCCCACCTTCACCGACGGACTGCGCGCCGTGCGCGTGACCGACGCCGTCCTGCGCTCCGCCGCGGCGGACGGTGCCTGGGTGGAGGTCGCGCCATGAGCGAGGTCCTGATCGCCCTGGAGGACATCTCCAAGAGCTTCCTCGGCGTTCCGGTGCTGCGTGGCGTCGGCCTGGAGCTGCGGGCCGGCGAGGTGCACGCCCTGATGGGGGAGAACGGCGCGGGCAAGTCCACGCTGCTCAAGGTGCTGGCGGGCGTGCACCGGCCCGACGCGGGCCGCGTCCTCGTCCGGGGCGAGGAGACGTCGTTCGCCGGCCCGCGCGACGCGGAGGCCGCCGGCATCGCGATCATCCACCAGGAGCTCAACCTCCTGCCGCACCGGACCGTCGCCGAGAACGTCTTCCTGGGCCGTGAGCCCGTACGGCGCGGTCGGGTCGACCGCCGCGCGCTGGAGGCCGAGACGCACCGGCTGCTGCGGTGGCTGGGGACGGAGGACATCGCCCCGGACACGGAGGTGTCCCGGCTCTCCGTGGCGCAGCGGCAGGTCGTGGAGATCGTCAAGGCCCTGTCGACGGACGCGAAGGTGCTCGCCATGGACGAGCCGACCGCCGCCCTGGCCGACCATGAGGTCGAACTCCTCTACGCCCTGGTGAACAGGTTGCGCGAACGCGGCATGGCGATCCTGTACGTCTCGCACCGGATGCGTGAGGTCTTCGATCTCAGCCAGCGCGTCACGGTCCTGAAGGACGGGGCGTTCGTCGCCTGTTCCGCGACCGGGGACCTGACCTCGGATCTGCTGGTCCGCCAGATGGTGGGGCGTTCGCTGGACGCGCTGTACCCGTGGCGCCGGTCCGGGACGGGTGGCCCGGTGCGGCTGGCGCTGCGCGGAGCGGGCAACGGGCGGGTGCGCGACGTGTCGTTCGAGGTGCGGGCCGGGGAGATCGTCGGGCTGGCCGGCCTGCAGGGATCGGGCCGCTCGGCGATCGCCCGGGCCGTCTGGGGGGTGCAGCCCTTCACCGCCGGCACGGTGGAGGTGGACGGAGTGCCGACGCGCATCACCCGGCCCCGCACGGCGGTGCGGGAGGGGATCGGCTTCGTCACCGAGGACCGCAAGGGCGAAGGGCTGGCGCTGCGGCAGTCCGTGCGGGACAACGCGCTGCTCGTGCGCCGGGTGGCGCTGCGGGGGAGGGCGGCCCGCCGCAGCGGTGACCTCGCCGACCTGCTGCGGTCGGTGAACCTCGTCGCCCGCAGCGCGTACCAGGAGGTGCGCTTCCTCTCCGGCGGCAACCAGCAGAAGGTCGTGCTGGGCAAGTGGCTGGCGGTCAGGCCGCGCGTGCTGATCGTCGACGAGCCGACGCGGGGCATCGACGTCGGGGCCAAGCAGGCCGTGTACCGGCTGCTGCGGGACCTGGCGTCGGACGGCATGGCGATCCTGATGATCTCCTCCGAGCTGCCCGAACTGATCGGAATGAGCGACCGGATCCTGGTCATGCACGAGGGGGCCGTCGCCGGCGAACTGGCCGCCGGCGCGTCGGAGGAGGCCGTGATGGGCCTGGCCACCGGACACGAGATCGGAGAGGTCGCATGAGTGCCGTCCAGCAGGAGGTGCCCGTCGCGCGGCCCGCGCCGCCCGCGGCCCGTCGGTTCTCCCCGAACCCGACCGTGACGGTCTACCTGGCCCTGGTCGCGCTGCTGGTCGTCGGGAGCGTCCTGGTCGGGATGAGGGGAGGGGTGCTGCTCGACCAGGGCGGCATCCTCAACATCGCCACCCGCAGCACCGTGCTCGGCCTGGTCGCCGTCGGCCAGACGATGGTCGTCGTCACCGGCTCGCTCGATCTGTCGGTGGCCTACCTGGTCGGCCTGTGCTCGCTCGTCGCCGCCGAGACGATGGCGGGCAGCACGTCGATGACGGTGCCAGGCGTCCTGCTGGCCCTCGCGGTCGCCGCGCTGGTCGGCCTGGCCAACGGACTGGTCATCACCGTGCTGAGGACCAACGCCTTCATCGCCACCCTCGGCGTCGCCCTGATCCTGCGCGGGTACCTGGAACACAACTACACCGGCCCCGCGGGCAGCGTCCCCCGGGCCTTCCAACGCCTGGGCTACGAGCGGATCGGCCCGGTGCCGGTGGCCGCGCTGCTGATGGCCGCCGTGGCGGCGGGCGCGTGGTGGTACCTGCGCCGCACCCGGCCCGGCTACCACATGTACGCGGTGGGCGGTGACATCGAGGTGGCCCGACTGTCCGGCGTCCGCACCTCACGCACCCTCATCACGGCCCACGTCCTGTGCGCCCTGATGGCCGGGCTGGCCGGCGTCCTCCTCGCCGCCCGGCTGGGCTCGGGCGCGCCCTACGTCGGCACGGACGCGGGCTACGACCTCGAATCCATCGCCGCCGTCGTGCTGGGCGGTGCGGCGCTCGCCGGTGGCCGCGGCGGGGTCGTCGGCACCCTCGGCGGCGTCCTCATCCTGGCCACCCTGGACACCGTCTTCGACGACCTCGCGGTGGACCCGTTCTTCAAGGACGTGGTGCGCGGGGTCGTCCTCATCGCCGCGGTGGCGCTCTACGCCCGCCGCGCACTCAACGGGAGGTCGACGTGACCGGGAGACCGCGCGTCGCGGACGGCACACTGCCCGTCCTCGTGGTCCTGACGACCCTGCTGGTGGCCCTGGCCTTCGCCGGTGGCGCCTACACCGAGCCCTCCGGGTACCTGGCGCTGCTCAAACGCGCCGCGCCGCTGGTCCTCCTCGCCATCGGTCAGTACTTCGTCATCGTGTCCGGGGGATTCGACCTGTCGGTCGGCTCCCTGGTCACCGCCCAGGTCGTCATCGCGGCCCGGTTGGTCGACGGTGACGACGGCAACACCGGCTGGACCATCGCCCTGCTCCTCGGACTGGGGTGTCTGGTCGGCCTCGTCAACGGACTGCTCACCACCCGACTGCTCGTGCCCTCCTTCATCGTGACGCTGGGCATGCTGCTCGTCCTGGACGGGGCCGTCTTCCTGTGGACCGGGGGAGCGCCGCGCGGTGCCCTGTCCTCCTCGTTCCGGGTGCTCGGCCGGGGAGCCGTCGACGCGCCCGTCCTCGGCCCGGTGCCGTGGTCGGTGTTCGTCCTGGCGGCGGTGCTGATCGCCGCGGTGCTCTTCATGCGCGGCGGCACCGGGCGGACCCTGCTCGCGGTGGGCGACAACGACAACGCCGTGCGCCTGGCCGGCGGCCGGGTGGAACGACTGCGGGTGCTCGCGTTCGTGCTGTCCGGTCTGCTCGCGGCGCTGGCCGCCATCCTGCTCGCCGGTTTCGCCGGGGTGTCCGCCCAGGTGGGTGAGGGCCTGGAGTTCCGGGCCATCACCGCCGTCGTGCTGGGCGGTGTGGCGATCGGCGGAGGCCGCGGCTCGGTGGTGGCCGCCGCGGCCGGGGCGCTCTCCCTGGAGGCGCTCTTCTCCCTCCTCAACCTCCTCGGCGTCTCCGGCGCGTTGGAGTCCGCCGTCCAGGGCGTGATCATCATCGCCGCCGTCGCCTACGCCGCCCACGGATCCCTCCTGCGCCGCAAGGTGAAGGTCCGCAAGCCAGAACTCGCCTGAATCACCGTCAGCAACAACCAAGGAGAAACGATGAAGAGACAGTTGATCGTCCTGGCCGTGGTGGTCCTCGCGGCCGCCGGGTGTTCGAGTGACCTGCCCGCACCGGCCGGTCAGGGCGCGGACTCCGCGCGGCAGCCCGCGGCGAAGTCGGGCTTCTTCGACCAGGCCGTCCACGACAAGCAGCTCGGACAGCGCACCGCGAAGCCCGTCAGCGTCACCGGCGACTCCACCAAGCCCTGGGAGCAGGCGCTGGACCCGGAGATGGTGGACACCACCCGGTACGCCAAGCCCGGCGGCGACTACAACCTGTGCTTCTCCAACGCCTCGGTGGGCAACCCGTGGCGGCAGGTCGGGTGGAAGACCATGCAGGCCGAGGTCAAGCTCCACCCCGAGATCACCAAGTTCACCGTGCTCGACGCGGAATCCAAGGACGACAAGCAGATCAGCGACATCCAGTCCTTCGCCTCCAAGGGCTGCAGTGCCGTGATCGTCTCCCCGAACACCACCGCCACCCTCACCCCCGCCGTCGAGTCGGCCTGCGCCACGGGCGTGCCGGTCATCGTGTTCGACCGAGGCGTGAAGACCACCTGTCCGGTCACCTACGTCCACCCGATCGGGGGCTTCGCCTTCGGCGCGGACGGCGCGGAGTTCCTGAAGCGGGAGGTGCCCGCCGGCGGCAAGGTCCTGGCCCTGCGCATCTCGCCCGGCGTGGACGTGCTGGAGCAGCGGTGGGCCGCCGCGAACGAGGCGTTCAAGGACGGCAGGATCAAGGTCGTCGGGGTCGAGTTCACCGACGGGGACGCCGCGAAGACCAAGACGATCGTCGGTGACTACCTCCAGCGCGAAGGCACGATCGACGGGGTCTGGATGGACTCCGGCGCGACCGCCGTCGCGGCGGTCGAGGCGTTCCAGGACGCGGGGATCGCCATGCCCGCGATGGTGGGCGAGGACCAGCAGGACTTCCTGCGGATGTGGGCCGACCAGAAGCTGAAGGCCGTCGCACCGACGTATCCGACCTACCAGTGGCGCACCCCGGTCATCGCGGCGCTGCGCATCCTCAACGGCAAGGAGGTTCCCCGGGAATGGGTGCTGCCCCAGCCCAAGATCACGCAGGACACCCTGAATGAGCACCTCAAGGTGGACATGCCGCCGTTGCACTACGCCATGTGCGGGTGCGAGCAGATGCCCGAGTACCCCGCCCGCTGGAAGTAGCCGAGCCACCGTGGGCGGGCCGCCCCCGACCCGCCCCGCCCACGGTCCTCCTCCGGCGGAATGCCGCCCCGCGGTCCCGCCACGCCGTTCTCCGGCCGGATGCCGGCTTGGCGCACCGGCCGCCCCGCGGTGGCCGGCCGGCCGAAGGCCGCCGAGGACGGTGCGTCGGCCCGGGGGCGAACGCGGCGGCGCTCCGCCCTTCCCCGCCCCCGGGTTGACGGCTCACCACCGCGGCCGCCCGTAGTCGACAGCGCGTCAGAACCAGGTCGATTCCGCCGGCCCGAGGAACCGGACGGAATGCGGTGGGCGACCGGGAAACCACCCGGTGGCCTTTATGCGCGCAATTACCACGCTGCCGGACAATGATCCGTCAGCGTACCTTCGGCTGCCCGCGAAAGGGCCGGAATGCCGTATCCGCGGGCTGGCTGGAAAAGGTCGATATCGGTAGTGATTTGGTCGTCCCTTTACATTGACCGGCCCTTTCAACTGCCTTACGTTAACGCCTATGTGGAACATCGGCGTGAATACGTGGGTATGGACCTCGCCCTTGACCGACGAGAGTCTGTCCGCCCTGGCGCCCCGTGTGCGTGACTGGGGCTTCGACGTCATCGAACTTCCGGTGGAACAGCCCGGCGACTGGGATCCGCACCGAGCCGCGGCACTGCTGAACGGTCTCGGACTGCGTGTGACGGTCTGTCTGGTCATGCCGCCGGGACGGGAGTTGGTGGAGGCCGGGGCCGACACGGTGGCCGACACCCAGGCGTATCTGCGACACGTGGTGGACGTCGCCGCCACCGTGGGCAGCCCGGTCGTCGCCGGGCCGGCCTACAGCTCGGTCGGACGCACCTGGCGCATCGACGACCGCTCCTCGCTCTACCGGAGCCTTCGCGCGAACCTCGCGCCGGGGGTGGAGTACGCCGCCGAGCGGAACGTCCGCGTCGCGGTCGAGCCGCTGAACCGCTACGAGACCAGTCTCGTCAACACCGTCGAGCAAGGACTGGAGGCCCTCGACGGCCTGGCCCCGGAAGGCTGGGGACTGGCGCTCGACACCTACCACCTCAACATCGAGGAGTCCGATCCGGCCCGCGCCATCACCACGGCCGGCGACCGGCTCGCGCACGTCCAGGTGTGCGCGAATGACCGCGGCACGCCGGGCAGGGACCACCAGGACTGGAACGCGCTCCTGGGCGCGCTGGCCGAGGCCGAGTACCGGGGGCCGCTGTGCATCGAGTCCTTCACCCCGGACAACGCCTCCATCGCCACGGCCGCCTCGATCTGGCGTCCGCTGGCATCCTCCCCCGACCACCTGGCCGTTGACGGCCTGTCCTTCCTGCGCGGCGCCACCGCCGCGTTCAGCTGACACCGCTTCACCCTCCCTCACCCAAGGAGTTGAACCGTGCTCGTCCAGCTCAGACGACTACTCGCGGTCGCCGTTCCCCTGCTCGTGGCGGCGGGCGTGCTGGGCCCCGTGCCCGTCGCGTCCGCCCACCCCGGGAGCACGCACGTGCTGCTGTTCTCCAAGACCGCCGCGGGCGCCTACCGTCACACCTCGATCCCGGCGGGGATCGCCATGTTCGACGCGCTCGCGACCGAGCGCAACTGGGAGGTGACGAAGTCCGAGGACTCCGCCGTCTTCAACGACGCCGACCTCGCCCGGTTCGACGTCATCGTCATGCTGCAGACCTCCGGCATGGTCTGGGACACCGACGGGCAGCGCACCGCGATGCAGAAGTACGTGCGCGACGGCGGTGGCGTGGTGGCGATCCACAACGCCACCGACATGAACATCGAGAGCCAGTTCCCCTGGTGGGACCAGCTGCTCGGGATGACCATGACCCAGCACTCCGCCATCGTCCCCGGCGTGGCGAAGGTGGCCGACAAGAAGCACCCCTCGGGCGCCGGCCTGCCCGACCGGTGGAACCGCACCGAGGAGTGGTACAACTTCAACCGGTCCGGACGCGGTGACGTACAAGTGCTGGTGACCGCGGACGAGACCACCTACAACGCCGGACCGTCCAAGATGGGCGCGGACCACCCCATCTCCTGGTGCCGCAACTTCGAGGGCGGCAAGGTCTGGGCGACGGGTATGGGGCACCAGGCGGAGGCGTACTCCGAGCCGGGTTTCCGGACGCACATCGCGGGCGGCGTGGAGAGCGCGGCCGGCAAGGTCGCCGCGGACTGCGGCCCCACCGTGTGGAGCAGCTTCGAGAAGGTCGCCCTCGACGAGTCGACCATCGCGCCCAGCGCCCTGGACATCGCCCCGGACGGCCGGGTCTTCTACGCCGAGTACGGCGGCAAGCTGAAGATCTACAAGCCCGCCACCCGCAGCACCGTCGTCGCGGCCCAGCTGAGCGTCTACGGCGGCGGCACGATCTCCGAGGACGGGCTGACCGGACTGGCGCTGGATCCCGGCTTCGCCACCAACAACCAGGTCTACCTCGCCTACTCACCGAGCGGGACGACCGAGGAGATCGCCAGGATCTCCCGGTTCACCCTGGTGAACGACACGCTGGACCTCGCCAGTGAGCGGATCCTGCTCACCGTGCCGATGTCCCGTCAATCGGAACCCGGCCACACCGGCGGCTACCTCACCTTCGGCCCGGGCGGGAACCTCTACATCGGCGTCGGCGACGACATCAACCCGTTCGCCTCCGACGGCTACACGCCCATCGACGAGAGGGCCGGCCGCAAGCTGTTCGACGCGCAGGGCACCGCGGCCAACACCAACGACCTGCGCGGCAAGATCCTGCGCATCCACCCCGAGAGCAACGGCACCTACACCATCCCCTCGGGCAACCTGTTCGCGCCCGGCACGGCCTCGACCCGGCCCGAGATCTACGCCATGGGCTTCCGCAATCCCTTCCGCTTCAGCGTCCACCCCACCACCGGCGCCATCTACGCGGCGGACTACGGACCCGACTCCGGCGCGGACAGCGCCACCCGCGGCCCGGGGGGCATGGTCGAGTGGAACGTGATCGACTCGCCCGGCAACTACGGCTGGCCGTACTGCGTCGGCAACAACACCCCCTACAAGGACCACGACTTCGCCACCAACACCTCCGGCGCGTCGTTCGACTGCGCCGCGCCGCGGAACACCTCGCCCAACAACACCGGTCTGACCACGCTCCCCGCGGCCCGCGCCGCCGACGTCTGGTACGGCAACAGCGCCAGCGAGGGCAACAAGTTCCCGGAGCTGGGTGTCAGCAACGGCGAGGCGCCGATGGCCTTCCCCATCTACCGCTACGACGCCGCGAACCCCTCCGGCACCAAGTTCCCCGCGTACTACGACCAGACGCCGTTCTTCGGCGAGTGGTCCCGCGACAAGATGTTCGAGTTCCGCCTGGACTCCTCCGGGAAGCTGCTGAAGATCAACGACTTCCTGTCCTCGATGGACTTCAAGTCCCCCATGGACATGAAGTTCGGCCCGGACGGGTCGATGTACCTGCTGACCTGGGGCTCCGGCTGGAGCGACAACGTCCACCTGCCCGGCTCGGGTCTCTACCGCATCGACTACGGCGCGGGCCAGCGCAGCCCGGTCGCCCGGGCGACGGCCACGCCGACCGACGGCGGGACACCGCTGACCGTCCGCTTCTCCAGCGCCGGCTCCAGCGATCCGGAGAACGGCGCGCTGACCTACCGGTGGGCCTTCGGTGACGGCGCCACCTCGACCGAGGCCAACCCCACCCACACCTACGCCCAGCGCGGCACCTACGGCGCCCAACTGACCGTCACCGACCCCACGGGCAGGACCGGCACGGCCAACCTGTCCATCACCGCGGGCAACACCACGCCCACGGTCAGGTTCAACGGCCCGGCGGACGGAGCCATGTACGCCTGGGGCGACCTCATCCCCTACAGCGTCTCGGTCACGGACCCCGAGGACGGGACGATCGACTGCAACCGGGTCACCACCCAGGGCAACATCGGCCACGACGCGCACAAGCACCCGCTCGGCAGCCCGATCCAGGGATGCTCCGGAACCATCGTGGCCGAAGCCGACGAGGAGCACCAGAACAGCAACGCCCACATCATCGGCTCCGCCTCGTACACCGACAACGGCGCGACCGGACTGCCGGCGCTGACCGGCAGCGCCGGCGTCGTGCTGCAGCCCAAGCGCAAGCAGGCCGAGTACTACGGCGGCGCGTCCGGCGTGCGGGTGGAGTCGCGGACCGGCGCCGAGTCCGGAGCCCGCGTCACCGACATCAGCGACAACGACTGGATCTCCTTCAAGCCGGTGAACTTCACCGGGATCCAGCAGGTCTCCTTCAAGGTGTCCTCGCCCGCCGGCGGCGGCACGATCGAGCTGCGCGCCGGCTCGCCGACCGGCCGGCTCGTCGCTTCCTCGCCCGTCACCGGCACCGGAGGAGCGGACAGTTACGTCAGCCTTCCGCCGGTCGACGTGACCGACCCGGGCGGCACCGTGGACCTGTACGTCGTGTTCAGGACGACGGTCGCCAACGGCTTCACGCTCGACTCGATCACCTACAGCGGGCCGGGTGTCGGAGCACCGGCCGGCAAGCAGATCATCGGTGTCGGGAACAAGTGCGTCGACGTCGACCGGGGCTCCGCCAACAGCTCGCTCGTCCACCTGTGGACCTGCAACACCGGTGCCAACCAGAAGTGGGCGCAGAGCGGCGAAACCCTCCAGTCCCTGGGCAAGTGCCTCGAAGTCCAGGGCAACAGCCAGGCCGACGGCGCGTTCGTCCAGCTGTCGACCTGCAACGGCGGCACCGGACAGAAGTGGTCCGTCCGGCCCGACAACACCATCCGCAACGGCACCAAGTGCCTGGACGCCAACGGTGCCTCCTCCGCGGACGGAACCCGGCTGATCCTCTGGCCCTGCCACGGCGGCGCCAACCAGAACTGGAGGCTGAGCTGACAGTGGCGCTCCGCCCCGGGCGGTAGCCCTTCCTCCGGCACGCCGCCCCGCTGCCAGCCCGACAGCGGGGCGGCGTGCCCTACCCCCACCGCCTTGCCACCCCCACCCCTCACTCCCTTCGCCGCCGTCACCGCCCAGGAGGCTCACGCCGTGTCACGCCCCTTCACCCTCTTCACCGGCCAGTGGGCCGACCTGCCCCTGGAGGAGGTCTGCCGGCTCGCCCGCGACTTCGGCTACGACGGCCTCGAACTCGCCTGCTGGGGAGACCACTTCGAGGTCGACAAGGCACTGGCCGACCCGGGCTACCTGGCCGGCCGGCGGGCCCTGCTCGACACCTACGGGCTCAGCTGTTCGGCCATCTCCAACCACCTGGTCGGCCAGGCGGTGTGCGACCACCCCATCGACGAGCGCCACCGGGGCATCCTGCCCGCCCGGATCTGGGGCGACGGCGAGGCGGAGGGCGTACGGCGGCGGGCGGCGCGGGAGATGGCCGACACCGCGCGGGCGGCGGCCGCCTTCGGCGTACGGACGGTGGTCGGCTTCACCGGCTCGTCCATCTGGCACACGGTGGCGATGTTCCCCCCGGTGCCGGAACGGATGGTCGAGCGCGGCTACGAGGACTTCGCCGAGCGCTGGAACCCGATCCTCGACGTGTTCGACGCCGAGGGGGTCCGCTTCGCCCACGAGGTCCACCCGGGGGAGATCGCCTACGACTACTGGACCACCGAGCGGGCCCTGGCGGCCGTCGAGCGGCGGCCCGCGTTCGGGCTCAACTTCGACCCGAGCCACTTCGTCTGGCAGGACCTGGACCCGGTCGGCTTCCTGTGGGACTTCCGGGACCGGATCTACCACGTGGACTGCAAGGAGACGCGCAAGCGGCTGGACGGCCGCAACGGCCGGCTGGGCTCCCACCTGCCCTGGGGCGACCCCCGGCGCGGCTGGGACTTCGTGTCGGCCGGCCGTGGCGAGGTGCCCTGGGAGGACGTCTTCCGGATGCTGCGTTCCATCGGCTACGGCGGCCCGGTCTCGGTGGAGTGGGAGGACGCCGGCATGGACCGCCTGACGGGCGCCGCGGAAGCGCTCGCCACCCTGAGGCGGTACGACTTCGAACCGCCGGCCGCCTCCTTCGACGCGGCCTTCGGGTCCTCCGACTAGCGCGCGCCGCCGCCCCCGCGCGAGCCCCCGGACCCGGCCCCGACCCCGGCCCGGGGGCCGGCCCGCCCCACCCACCGTCCGGGCCCGCGCAGGCCGGCCGCCCCCACGTCGCCGCACCGTGCGCCACACGATCTTCCGCCCCCCACCAAGGAGGTACGCCATGCCCGTTGAGCACCCGCCGGTCGCCGAGGACCGGCACCCCGAGACCCGCACCGGAGTATGGCTGGTCGGGGCGCGCGGCTCCGTCGCCGTCACCGCCGTCGCCGGGTGCGCGGCGCTCGCCGCCGGGCTGCGTCCGGCGACCGGCATGGTCACGGAAACCCCGCCGTTCGCCGCGGCCGGGCTGCCCCGGCTCGACTCGCTGGTCTTCGGCGGCCACGACACGGCCGTCTGCCCACTGCCCAAGCGCGCCGAGGAGCTCACCGCCGGCGGTGTCCTCCCGCAGGGGCTGGCCGTCGCCGTCCACCGCGAACTGGCCGACGCCGACGCCGAGGTACGCCCGGGCGGACCCCAGCCCGGGGACACCCGCGGTGACGCCGAGCTGGTGGCCGCCTTCGCCGCCGACATCGCCGGGTTCACCGCGCGGCACGCTCTGGCGCGCACCGTCGTGATCAACGTCGCCTCCACCGAGGCCGCCCCGGCGACCGGAACCACCCGCCTCGCGCCCAGCTCCCTCTACGCGGCCGCCGCACTCCGGGCGGGCTGCCCCTACGTCAACTTCACCCCCTCCACCGGACTGCACGCCCCCGCCCTGCGGGCCGAGGCCGCTCGCGCCGCCGTCCCGTACGCCGGGCGTGACGGGAAGACGGGACAGACCCTGCTGCGCTCCGTGCTGGCGCCGATGTTCCGTCAGCGCTCCCTGGACGTGCGCGCCTGGTCCGGCGCCAACCTGCTCGGCGGTGGTGACGGCGCCGCGCTGGCGGACCCGGCGGCGGCCGCCGCCAAGAACGCCGGGAAGGGACGGGTCCTCGCCGACACCCTCGGTCACCGCCCGGAGGGCGAGGTGCACATCGACGACGTGCCCGCGCTCGGCGACTGGAAGACCGCCTGGGACCACATCGCCTTCGACGGCTTCCTCGGCTCCCGCATGGTCCTCCAGACGATCTGGCAGGGCTGCGACTCGGCGCTGGCCGCGCCGCTCGTCCTCGATCTCGTCCGGCTGCTGGCCCGTGCCCACGCGATCGGCCTCACCGGTCCCCGCCCGGAACTGGGCTTCTACTTCAAGGACCCGGACGGCGGCCCCGCCGCGCTGGCCGAGCAGTACGAGGCCCTGCTCACCTTCGCGCGGCGGCTCGGCGAGGGGGACGACCGATGAGCGAGATCCCGCCCCCGAGGAGCGGCAGACCGTACCGGGGGAGCCGGACCGCCCCGGAGGCCGGCAGCCCGACGGTGCTCGACAGCCGCGCCGCGCGGGGCCGCGGCCGCCCCGCCGCTCCTGCGGGCTCAGCACCCGCGGGCTCAGCACCCGCGCCGGTATCGCGGCCGCGACCCGACCGCACGCCGCCGCCCGCGGCCGCGCCGGCGCCGGACACGCGGCCCGACGCCGCACCCGTCCCGGCCGGGGCCGCCGGCCCGTGGACGGCGGCCCGGCGAAGCGGCGACCGCCACCCGGCGGGGGAGCGACTCCGGCCGGGTACGCGCCTGCGCGCCTGGGCCGAGCTGCTGAGGGTGTCGGCGCTGGTGAGCGTCCCGGGTGACGCCCTCGTCGGCGCCGCCGCCACCGGTGTGCGGCCCGGCCGGGGCACCGGATGGGCGATCGGGGCCTCGATCTGCCTGTACGAGGCCGGCATGGCCCTCAACGACTGGGCCGACCAGGAGGAGGACGCCGCCGACCGGCCGCACCGGCCCCTCCCCTCCGGGCGGATCGCCCCGGGCGCGGCGCTGGCGGCCGCTGCAGCGCTGAGCGCGGCGGGACTGCTGTGCGCCGCCCGGGCCGGCCGACGCCCGCTGGCGGTGGCGGGCGCGGTCACCGCCGCCGTCTGGGCCTACGACCTCAAGCTCAAGCACACCCCCGCGGGACCGGCGGCCATGGCGGCGGCCCGGGCCCTGGACGTGCTGCTGGGCGCCACCGCCGCGGTGGCGCCGGCCGGGGCCGGGGAGGCGGCCACGACGCGGCCGGGAGGCGGCCGGGCCCGTACCGCACTGCCGGCGGCCGCCGTGCTCGGGGCGCACGCCTACGCGATCACGGCGGTCTCCCGGCACGAGGCGCACGGTGGTTCCAGCACCGCACCGCTGGCCGCTCTCGCGACCGGCGCCGCCCTCGCCGGGTGGGTGCTGCGCCCGGCGCCGAACCCCCGCGGCCTGCCCGGACCGGCGGCCGTCCCCGCCGCCGCGGCTGCCGCCGCCCCATCCGCGGCGTCCTACGGGGCCACCCTGCTCGCCACCGCCGGGTACCTCCGTACCGCCGGCCCGCCCTTCCTGCACGCCGCGCTCAACCCCTCGGCCCCGCTGACCACGAGGGCCGTCGGAAGCGGCATCCGGGCCGTCGTCCCGCTCCAGGCGGCGCTGGCCGCCCGCGCCGGCGCCCCGGTGGCCGCGGCCGCCCTGCTGGCGGCCGTTCCGCTCGCCCGCGCCCTGGCCCGGAGAGTGAGCCCCACATGAGCGGCCCCGGCCCGACGCCTCCGCCCGCCCCCGCCGGTCTCCGCTTCGGCTACGGCACCAACGGTCTGACCGACCTCCGACTGGACGACGCCCTCGGCCTCCTCGCCGACCTCGGCTACGACGGAGTCGGGCTGACGCTCGACCACATGCACCTGGACCCGCGGGCGCCCGGCCTGGCGGCCCGCACCGGAAAGGCGGCGGCCCGGCTGGCCGAACTGGGCCTGGAGGTCACGGTGGAGACCGGGGCCCGCTACGTCCTGGACCCGCGCCGCAAGCACGGTCCCACGCTGCTCGACCCGGACCCGCGAGACCGGGCCGCCCGCGCCGGGCTGCTGGCCACCGCCGTGCGGGTCGCCGCCGACCTCGGCGCCCACGCCGTGCACTGCTTCAGCGGCGTCCTGCCGTCCGCCACCCCGCCCCACCGGGGCTGGCAGCGCCTGGCCGGCTCCCTGGCCCCCGTCCTCGCGGTCGCCGAACGCGCGGGCGTGCCCCTCGCCATCGAGCCCGAACCGGGCCACCTGCTGGCCACCCTCGCCGACTTCCACCGGCTCCGCTCCCTCCTCGGGAACCCCGGACCCGAGCTGCTCGGGCTCACCCTGGACATCGGCCACTGCCAGTGTCTGGAGCCCGCGTCCCCCGCCGACTGCGTCAGGGCCGCCGCGCCCTGGCTGCGGCACGCGCAGATCGAGGACATGCGCCGCGGCGTCCACGAACACCTGCCCTTCGGCGAAGGCGAGATCGACTTCCCTCCGGTCCTGGACGCCCTCACCGCCATCGGCTACCGGGGCCTCACGGTGGTGGAACTGCCCCGGCACTCGCACGCCGGCCCGGAACTCGCCTGCAGCTCCCTGGCCTTCCTCCGAGCACGCACCACCCCGCCCCGGGTGGCCCCCACCGGCGCGGGTCCCGGGACCCGGGACCGCACCGAACCCCACCGTGAAGGGAGTACCGACTCCATGGCCCCGATCCCGGCGTCCCCCTCGGCCGCGGACCCGACAACCGCCGCCCCGACAACCGCCGCCCCGACACCCCCCGCCCCGGCCCCGGCCGCCCCGGCCGCCGCGTCCGGCGAGGACCGACGCGACCGGCTCGGCGACGCCGTCCGCGGCCGGCCGTCCGCACCACCCGCCGAAGCCGCCCCCGCCGGCGCCCGCCCCGACGGGTGGGACACCAGGTTCGCCTCGGCGGGCCGCGACCGCGGCCCCGAACACGCCGACGCGGTACGAATCCTGCTGCTGCGCACCGCCCGGCCCGGCCCGGACACCCTCACCCGGCTCTACCGCCACGGCGACGCCGCCGAACGGCGGGCCGTCCTGCTGGCCCTCCCCTTCCTGGCGTCCGGGCCGGAGCTGCTGCCCCTCGTGGAGGACGCCCTGCGCACCCACGACACGCGGCTGCTCGCCGCCGCGGTCGGCCCCTACGGCGCCGCCCACCTCGACCCCCACGCCTGGCGCCACGCCGTACTGAAGTGCCTGTTCACCGGCGTGCCCGTGGCGGCGGTGGCCGAGCTCGCGGACCGCGCCCGTGCCGACGCCGAACTGGCCCGGATGCTGACCGACTTCGCCGCCGAGCGCACCGCCGCCGGCCGCCCCGTCCCCGCCGACCTCCGCCGCGTCCTCGCTCTGACCGCCCCTCCGCAGGAGTCCTGATGCGCATCTTCGACCCGCACATCCACATGACCTCCCGCACCACCGACGACTACCGGGCGATGTACGACGCCGGCGTCCGCGTCGTCGTGGAACCCTCCTTCTGGCTGGGCCAGCCCCGGACCGCGCCGGACAGCTTCTTCGACTACTTCGACGCCCTGCTCGGCTGGGAACCCTTCCGGGCCGCCCAGTACGGCATCACCCACCTCTGCACCCTCGCCCTCAACCCCAAGGAGGCCAACGACCCCCGGCTCACCCCCGTCCTGGACGCCCTGCCCCGTTACCTCGCGAAGGACTCCGTCGTCGCCGTCGGCGAGATCGGCTACGACTCGATGACCCCGGCCGAGGACGCCGCCCTGGCGGCGCAGCTCCAGCTCGCCGCCGACCACGGCCTGCCCGCCCTCGTCCACACCCCGCACCGGGACAAGCTCGCCGGTCTGCGACGCACCCTCGACCTGGTGAAGGAGTCCGCGCTGCCGGTGGAGCGGGTGCTGCTCGACCACCTCAACGAGACCACGGTGCGGGAGGCCGCCGACAGCGGCGCCTGGCTCGGCTTCTCCGTCTACCCGGACACCAAGATGGACGAGGACCGGATGGTCGCGGTGCTGAAGGAGCACGGTACCGAGCGGGTGCTGGTGAACTCGGCCGCCGACTGGGGGAAGAGCGATCCGCTGAAGACCCGCAAGGTCGGCGACGCCATGCTCGCCGCGGGGTTCACGGACGAGGAGGTCGACCAGGTCCTCTGGCGCAACCCCGTCGCCTTCTACGGCCTGAGCGGCCGCCTCCGGATCGCCGCCCTCGCGCCCGGCGCGCCCTCGCCCGGTGCCCTCGCGCCCGGTGCCCTCCACGAGGGCAACTCCATCCGCCGCGGCGGGGAATGAGGCGAGCCGGCCATGCGCTTCCGCCACCCGGACGGCTCGACCGTCCACCTCGCCTACTGCACCAACGTCCACCCCGCCGAGACCTTCGACGGCGTCCTCGCCCAGCTGGGTGAGCACTGCGAGCCGGTCCGCGCACGCCTGGGCCTCGACCGTCTCGGCATCGGGCTGTGGCTCGCCAGGGACGCCACCCAAACCCTGGTCACCGACCCCGCCGCCCTGCCCCGGCTGCGCTCCGAACTCGACCGGCGCGGTCTGGAGGTGGTCACCTTCAACGGCTTCCCCTACCGGGGCTTCGGCGCCGAGGTGGTCAAGTACCGCGTCTACCAGCCCGATTGGACCCGCCCCGAACGGCTGGCCCACACCACCGACCTGGCCGGCCTCCTCGCCGCGCTGCTCCCCGACGACGTCACCGAAGGCTCCGTCTCCACCCTCCCGATCGCCTGGCGCACGCCCGCCGACCCGGCCGCGGCCCAGCTCGCCCGCACCGCGCTCCGCCGCCTCGCCGCCCGGCTGGACGACCTGGAGGAACGCACCGGCAAGTCCCTGCGGATCGCGCTGGAACCCGAACCGGGATGCGTCATCGAGACCACCGCCGACGCCATCGGCCCCCTCACCGGGATCGCGAGCCCCCGCATCGGCGTCTGCGTCGACACCTGCCACCTCGCCACGTCCTTCGAAGACCCGACGAGCGCCCTGGACGCCCTCGCCGCGGCGGGGATCACCGTCCCCAAGGTCCAGCTCTCCGCCGCCCTGCACGCCGAGCACCCGCACCTCCCCGAGGTGCGCCAAGCCCTCGCCGGGTACGCCGAACCCCGCTTCCTGCACCAGACGCGCACCCTGTCCCGGCGGCCGGCCCCCGGAGCGACCCGGGCCGACCTCGGGCTCCTCGGCACCGACGACCTCCCCGAGGCACTCGCCCCCGCCCCGGCACTGCCCACCGCCGCTCCCTGGCGCTCGCACTTCCACGTCCCGCTGCACCGGCCGCCCGACCCGCCGCTCACCTCCACCCTTCCCGTCCTCCAGGACGCGCTCGCCCGGCTGGTGGGCGGGCCGGCGCCGCTCACCCGGCACCTGGAGGTGGAGACCTACACCTGGCGGGCCCTTCCGCCGGAGCTGCGCCCCCGCACCCGCGCCCAGCTCGCGGACGGCATCGCGGCCGAACTCGCGGTCGCCCGCGACCTCCTCACCGACCTCGGTCTCAAGGAACTGCCATGACCCCCACCACCGGCCCGCAGGCCTCCGACCGGCCCACCCCGCTGCTCGTGCTGGACGTGGTCGGCCTCACCCCGCGCCTGCTGGAGCACATGCCGAACCTGCGGGCCCTCGGTGACGCGGGCTCCCGAGCACCGCTGTCCACGGTGCTTCCCGCCGTCACCTGCACCGCCCAGTCCACCTTCCTCACCGGCACCCTCCCCACCGAACACGGCATCGTCGGCAACGGCTGGTACTTCCGCGAACTCGGCGACGTCCTCCTCTGGCGCCAGCACAACGGCCTGGTCTCCGGCGACCGGCTCTGGGACGCGGGCCGGCGCGCCCACCCCGGCTACACCGTCGCCAACATCTGCTGGTGGTACGCCATGGGCGCCGACACCGACATCACCGTCACCCCGCGCCCCATCTACTACGCCGACGGCCGCAAGGAGCCCGACTGCTACACCCGGCCACCCGCCCTCCACGACGAACTCACCGACCTCCTCGGCACCTTCCCCCTCTTCCACTTCTGGGGCCCGGGCGCCGACCTCGTCTCCAGCCGATGGATCATCGATGCCACCCGTCACATCCTGCGCACCCGCGCCCCCGACCTCGCCCTGTGCTACGTCCCCCACCTCGACTACGACCTCCAGCGCCACGGCCCCGACGACCCGCGCGCGCACCGGGCGGCCGCCGAGGTCGACGCCGCCCTGGCCCCGCTGCTGGCGGACGCCGCGGCGCAGGGGCGGACCGTGGTCGCCCTGTCCGAGTACGGCATCACCCCCGTCAGCCGCCCGGTGGACATCAACCGCGTCCTGCGGCGCGCCGGTCTGCTGGAGGTGCACACCCAGGACGGCATGGAGTACCTCGACCCCATGGCCTCCCGCGCCTTCGCCGTCGCCGACCACCAGATCGCCCACGTGTACGTCCGCCGTCCGGAGGATCTCGACCTCGTACGCGCCGTCCTCGCCGACCTGCCCGGTGTCGAACGGCTCCTGGACGACGAGGGCAAGAAGGCGAACGGCCTCGACCACCCCCGCTCCGGGGAGCTCGTCGCCGTAGCCGAACCCGACGCGTGGTTCACGTACTACTACTGGCTCGACGACGCCCGCGCCCCGGACTTCGCGGCGCTGGTGGAGATCCACCGCAAACCCGGGTACGACCCGGCCGAGCTGGTCATGGACCCCGAGGACCCCTACGTGCGGGTGAGGGCCGCGACGGCGGTCGCCCGCAAGAAGCTCGGCCTGCGCTACCGGATGGCGGTCGTCCCCCTGGACCCCTCACCCGTCCGCGGCAGCCACGGACGCCTCCCCGCGAGCGACGACGACGGTCCGCTCATCCTCTGCTCCGCCGCCGGCGTCCTTCCCGGCCGCGTCGCGGCCACCGGGGTGAAGGCCCTCCTGCTGGACCTCGCCGGCCTGCGCGGCACCGGCGAACCGCCCGCGACCCCCTGAGTCCTCGTGGTCCACTCCGGCCGGGGGAGGCGGTGCCGTGCGGATCCGGCCGGACGGGCGGCGGCCCGACGGCGCCGCGCGTTCGTCCGGCCCCGTCCGTCCGGCGCCGCCGGGCGGGGCCGTGCTCTCCTTCTGCGGTGCGCTTCCGCCTCGCGGGGCCGGGAGTTCAACGCGTGCACGCACGTCCGGCGAGAGTGCCTTGCCGCTGTCCCGGAGCGGGGGGTCTGATGTGGCTGAGCCGTCCGACCGCGCCGCGGCAGCCGCGCGGACACCGTCGGTGCCGGCGGCTCGCCGGCGTCCGCCCGCCCTGACCGATCCGGGGCGCGGGCAGCCGCATCCGGTTCGCCCTCCCAGAAGTGGACAGTCACATGAACGAGCTTCCTGGTCCGCACCGGGCCGTCGTCGCCGCCGTCGGGCGTTCCCCCGTCGCGGGGGCCCGGATCGCGGGGCTGGGTGCCTACCGGCCCGCGAGGGTGGTCGGCAACGACGAGGCCGCCGCGAACGCGGGAGTCGAGGCGGAGTGGATCGCCCGGCGGGTGGGGGTGCGGGAACGCCGCTACGCCTCCCGCGCGGAGAGCGTGGTGGCCATGGCCACCGAGGCGGGGCGCGCGGCCCTGGCGGACGCGGCGGTGAGCGCCGCGGCGGTCGACGTCGTGGTCCTGGCCACCTGTTCGATGCCCTCGCCGATGCCCAACGGTGCCGCACAGGTGGTGGCCGGACTGGGCTGCCGGGCGGCGGGCTTCGACCTGAACGCCGCCTGCTCCGGCTTCGGCCACGGCCTGGCCGTGGCCGACGCCCTGGTCCGGGCCGGCACCGCGGGCGGTGTCCTCGTCGTCGCGTCCGAACGCATGACGGACTGGGTGGCGCCCGGGGACCGCGACACCGGGCCGATCTTCGCCGACGGCGCGGCCGCGGCTCTGGTCCTGCCCTCGGGTGAACCGGCCATCTTCCCGGTCGCCTGGGGCAGTGACGGCGCGCAGGCCGCCCTGATCACCATCCCCGCCGCCACCGGTCGGATGGAGATGGCCGGGCGGAAGGTCTTCCGCTGGGCCTCCAGCGCCCTGACACCCGTCATCGAGGCCGCCTGCGAGCGGGCCGGGCTCGACCCCCGGGACCTGAAGGCGCTCGTGCCCCACCAGGCCAATCTCCGCATCATCGACGCGCTCGCCCAGAGCCTGGAAGCACCGGAGCTGGTGACCGCCACCGACGTGATCCACGCCGGCAACACCTGCGCGGCCTCCGTCCCCCTCGCCCTGCACGCCCTGCGCGAGAGCGGCGAGATCGTCAGCGGCGACCCGGTCCTGCTCTTCGGGTTCGGCGCCGGTCTCACCTACGCGGCCCAGGTCGTGCGCTGCCCGTGACCCGGGCGCCGTCCCCCGTCGGCCGCGGCCCCCGCGAGCCGTCCCACCAGAGAAGGAGCAGGACGAGATGACCACCGACTTCGCGACGCTGGACCGGGTCCGGCGCATCATCGCGCTCCTCGCCGAGCGCCCCGCCGACGGGATCCGACCCGAGGACCGGCTCTTCGAGGACCTGAGTCTGGACTCCCTCCAGATCACCGAACTGGCCGAGAGGCTGGAGCGGGAGACGGGGGTGTCCGTGGACGAGGAGCTGCTGAACGCGGCCGGGGCGACCGTCGCCCGCTGCGTCGAGATCGTGGCCGGAGCCTGACCCCGGGCTGGGGGGGGGGGGGCCGGGGGGCCGGCGCCCCCCGGGGGGGGGGGGCGGGGGCGGCGCCGGGGGGGGCGGGGGAACCCGCCCGGAAGGAAGGGGGGGGCCCCC
>NZ_JBHYYB010000052.1:57507-63279 GCF_042752535.1 Kitasatospora sp. NPDC059327
CGGGGGGTGTCGGTGGAGGTGGCGCTGCTCACCGGGGCCGGGCCGCCCGCCGCCCGCGGCGTCGAGATCGGGGCGGCACCCGGCCCCGGGGGGGGGGGGGGGCCGCGGGGCGGCCCGACGCCATGAGGCCGAAGGGCCGCGGTCCTACCGTGCAGGATCCGGGAACCCCGGCAGAATCGAAGGGGACCGCCCCGGCCCGCGCCGACCGGTTCCGCCGGTCCTCCTGTTCGCACCCGTCCCACCCAGTTCAGAGGAGCACCTCATGCCCGACTTCCACCCGGAACACGATCGCCTGGTCGTCAGGCCCCTCGGGGAACCCGCCGCGGACGCCGACACCCGCACGGGCGAGGTGGTGGCGGTGGGACCAGGCCGCCCCCTGGAGAGCGGCAAACCGCACCCGGTGGACGTCAAGGTCGGCGACCGGATCGTCTTCGCGACGTTCTCCGGCTCGGTGATCGAGGTCGAGGGGGAGACGTACCTGGAGGTCCCCGAGGACGAGATCCTCTCGCTGTCCGCCGAGTAGGAGAGCCTGATGACCGAGCAGCCGAAGGCCCGGATCGGCGTCACCGGACTGGCCGTGATGGGCCGCAACCTGGCCAGGAACTTCGCCCGCCACGGCTACCGGGTGGCCGTGCACAACCGCACGCGGGCCAGGACCGACGCCCTGCTGGAGGAGTTCGGCCACGAGGGCGCGTTCGTCCCGGCCGAGTCGCCGGAGGCGTTCGTCGCGGCCGTCGAACGCCCACGCATGATCGTCATCATGGTCAAGGCGGGTGATCCGACCGACGCGGTCATCGACGAGCTCGTCCCGCTGCTCGACGAGGGCGACGTGCTGGTGGACGGCGGCAACGCCCACTTCCTCGACACCCGACGGCGGGAGGCCGCCCTGCGCGGGCGCGGGCTGCACTTCGTCGGCAGCGGTATCTCCGGCGGTGAGCAGGGCGCGCTGGAAGGTCCCAGCATCATGCCGGGCGGCACGGCCGAGGCGTACCGGTTGCTGGGGCCGCTGCTGGAGGACATCGCGGCCCGGGTCGACGGCAGGCCCTGCTGCACGCACGTCGGACCGGACGGTGCCGGCCACTTCGTCAAGATGGTCCACAACGGCATCGAGTACGCGGACATGCAGCTGATCGCCGAGGCGTACGACCTGCTGCGCCACGCCGCGGGCATGCGGCCGGACCGGATCGCCGAGGTGTTCCGCACCTGGAACGGCGGGCGGCTGGAGTCCTACCTGATCGAGATCACCGCGGACATCCTCGCCCGCACCGACCCGGAGACCGGCCGGCCCTTCGTCGACATCGTGCTGGACCGGGCCGAGCAGAAGGGCACCGGGCGCTGGACGGTCCAGACCGCCCTGGAACTCGGCGTCCCCGTCGGCGGCATCGCGGAGGCGGTCTTCGCCCGCTCGCTGTCCGGCAGCGCCCCCCTGCGCGAGGCGGGCCGCGGCCTGCCGGGACCGACCGAGACCTGGCTCGACAGCGCCGCCTCCGACCGCTTCGCCGAGGACGTCGAGCAGGCCCTGTACGCCTCCAAGATGGTCGCCTACGCGCAGGGCTTCCACCAGATCCAGGCGGGCAGCGCCGAGTACTCCTGGCGGATCGACCCCGGCGCGATGGCCGCGATCTGGCGCGGTGGGTGCATCATCAGGGCCCGGTTCCTCGACCGGATCAAGGCCGCGTACGACTCGGACGGCGCGCTGCCCACCCTGCTGACCGACGCCCACTTCGCGCAGGCGCTCGGGTCCGCGCAGTCGGCCTGGCGGCGGGTGGTCTCGACGGCCGCGCAGCTGGGCGTGCCGGCACCCGGCTTCGCGACCGCGCTCGCGTACTACGACGGCCTGCGGGCGGAGCGGCTGCCGGCCGCCCTGATCCAGGGGCAGCGGGACTTCTTCGGCGCGCACACCTACCGGCGGGTCGACCGCGACGGGGTCTTCCACACCCGCTGGGAGGAGGCGGACCGCCCGGAGGAGGAGCGCTGACCGACCGGGCGGCGGGACACGAGCCACGGCGCCACCGCGGGCGAACCCGGTGGCGCCGTGGCACGCGGGCCCGCCGGTCGTCCGCGCGACACCGGCGGCCACGGCCCGACGGAGGAGGCCCGGTCGACCGCCAGGACCGCCTCACCGGCCCGGCGGTCCTCCGATGCCAGAATCGCCCCATGAGCGAGCACGACACGGACCGCGGTTACCTGCTGGACAACCGGCAGGCGCAGGCTGGCACCCGCTTCGGCGCCCTCGCCGAGCTGTTCGACCCGGTGACGTTCCGGCACGTCGACCGGCTCGGCATCGGCGCCGGCATGCGCTGCTGGGAGGTCGGCGCCGGCGGACCCTCCGTCCCCCTCGGGCTGGCGGAGCGCGTCGGCCCGACGGGCGGGGTGGTCGCCACCGACATCGACATCGCCTGGACCAGGGACATCGCGGGCGGCCCGATCGAGGTGCTGGTCCACGACGTGGCGGCCGATCCGCCGCCACCCGGCGAGTTCGACCTGGTGCACGCCCGGCTGGTCCTGGTCCACGTCGCCGACCGCGCCGAGGCCCTGCGCCGGATGGTCCGGGCGCTGCGCCCCGGCGGCCGGCTGCTCCTGGAGGACGCCGACCCCGCGTTGCAGCCGCTGCTCTGCCCGGACGAGTCCGGCCCCGAACAGCGGCTCGCCAACCGGCTGCGCACGGGCTTCCGCACCCTGATGGCGGCGCGGGGCGCGGACCTCGCGTACGGGCGGACCCTGCCCAGGGCGCTGCGCGAAGCCGGTCTGGACGACGTGCGGGCCGACGCGTACTTCCCGATCACCTCACCGGCGTGCGTGGTGCTGGAGGACGCGACGGTGCGGCAGATCCGTCACCGCCTGGTCGGGGAGGGGCTCGCCACCGACGAGGAGATCGACCGTCACCTGGCGAACGTCGCCACCGGGCGGCTCGACCTCGCCACCGCTCCGCTGATCTCCGCGTGGGGACGCCGTCCGTGACCCCGTCCGTGACCCCGGCCGACCGACCGCCGGTCAGGGGCACCCGCCCGCCTTCCGGGAGGCGACGCGCATGTAGTTGATGCGGTTGGTGCGGTAGCCCGTCAGGTAGGGCTGTTCGATGCCGGTGGCGAGTTCCGAGTGTGTGCGCAGCTCCCAGTAGGGGGTGGCGAGTTCGGTGAGGTCGTCGACCTGGTAGGGGTACAGGCCGTGGTCGCGCAGTGCGGTGAGGTACTCGTCGCGGGTGTGGGTCAGTGACCGGTAGTGCGCGTCGATCCGCGCGGCTTCCGGTGGTGTGGTGCCGTGGGCGTCGTTGACGCACCAGGTGGTGAGGACGTAGCGGCCCAATGGCTTGAGGACGCGGGCGAACTCGGTGAACGCCTCGTCGAGGTCGACGTACATCGTGGTCTCGTTGGTGACGACGACGTCGAACGTGGCATCGGCGAATCCGGTGCTGACCATGTTCGTGTCGTGGAAGCGCACGTGGTCGGCCACGCCCAGGGAGGCGGCCGCCTCGCGGGCGAAGGCGTTCTGGTAGGTGGAGAAGTTCACCGCGTCGACCTCGCAGCCGTACCGCTGGTGGAGCAGGAGGCTGGTGCCGCCGCGGCCCGAGCCGGCGTCGAGGATCCGGCTCGCCGGCGGCAGCTCGCCCAGCGCGGTGCTGAACGCCGTCACCTGCTCGGTCTCCAGCCGGTGGAGCTCGGAGCGGACGCGCTTCTCACGGAGCTCGGGGTGGCTCTCCGCCAGCACGGTGCGGTCGAAGTCGGTGATGGCGAAGTGGTGGTGGTAGAAGCCGTCCTCGTGCCCGAGGTCGAGGTTGAGGGGGTCGGCGCGCTTGTTGTCGTAGTACTGGAAGGCGGCCTGCTCGAAATCGTTGCGCACGTCAGGGTGCTTGGTTGCCATGTCCGGGCTCCTCACGGGTGGAAGGGGTACGGGGTCTGTCGCGACGGGACGCTCGGGACGCTCGGGTCCGAGGGTCCTGGGGCAGGGGACGTGGAGGGGGACGGGCCGAGGCGACCGTGGTTCATGCCGCCCGTTGGACGACCTGGGCGGCGAGACGGCGCAGGGCGTCGGCGACCGGTGCTTCGAAGGGCGCGTCGTCCATTGCGGTCAGGACCTGTTCGTACCTGTCGGTGATCATGCGCTCGACGGTGTGACGGGCCCCGGTGGCCTCGATGACGCGACGTGCCTCGTCGGCCTGGTCCTGGGTGAGGGTGGAGCAGCCGAGGTACCGGTGGAGCAGGTCCCGCTGCGCCCGGGTGGCCCGGTCGAAGGCGACGGTGATCAGGACGGTGGCCGTGCCCTCGCGCAGATCGTCCAGGACCGGCTTGCCGGTCCGCTCCGGGGCGCCGAACACGCCCAGCAGGTCGTCGCGCAGCTGGTACGCCTCCCCGAGCGGGGCCGCGTAGGCGGACAGGGCGTCCATGAGGGCCTGGTCGGCACCGGCCAGGGCGGCCCCCATCTGCAGGGGGGCTTCGACGGTGTACTTGACGGCCTTGTGGCGGATGACCGACAGCGCCGACTCCACGTCGGCGTGCAGGTGCGTGGCGGCGTCCAGGTCGAGGTACTGGCCCAGGATCGCGTCGAACCGCATCGTCGTCAGCAGTGGCTCCACCCGGCCCAGTTGGGCCTGGGTGGGGTGGCCGAGGCGGAACAGCTCGTCGGACCAGAGGAGGGCGAGGTCGCCGATGAGAATGGCGGCGCCCTCGCCGAAGCGCGCCGCCGCGGCCGCTCGACGCGTCCGGTCGGCCGCGGGGATCCGGCGTTCGCTCCGCGCGGTCTGGGTCTGGTGGACGGTGGGGCGTCCGCGGCGGGTGACGGAGCGGTCCATGACGTCGTCCTGGATGAGGGCGAAGGCGTGGAAGAGCTCCAGCGAGGCCGCCAGGTGAAGCGTCGTGTCCCGGTCGCCGGTGGCGCCGGCTGCGTGCCAGCCGGTCAGCGCGAGGATCGGCCGGATGCGTTTGCCCCCGGCCTCCAGCAACTCCTGGATCGGGTCCGCGAGGTTCGGCAGACGACCACCCGCGGTCGTCGATTCGGCCTTGCGCGCGAGGAAGGTGCGCAGGAGTTCCTCGACCTCCACCGCGAATCGTCGCGGATCCGGGAAGGCACTCGGCTCACAGGCCGAGGCCGGGAGGGGCAGGGTCATGACGTGTGGGTCTCCTGTCGAGGTTGAGGGGGCGTTCCGGCACCGCGTCGACCGCGCGGCGGTTTCGGCGCTCGGCGACGGTCCCGGCGCACGCGATCCACGGCCGCGGGGGTCCGAGGGTTCGTGGACACGAGGGCCGTGCGGGTCGGCCGGTGGGGGGAGCATCCGCGGTGACAGCCGCGTCCCCGTCGCGCACCGCGGCCCGGGTCCGGATCCGTCGGTGTGCTCCCTCATCAAGTACCTGCTGTGCCCGGGACGGCAACGGCCGCGCCGTGGTCCATGCGTGCGCGTGTTGAACGGACGGCTCGGCCGATGAGGTCGGGGACATCGCTTTCACGGCCCCGCCCCTGTCCCGCCCCTGTCACCGGGGGCGGTCGAGGCCCGGCCCGACCGTGGGTCGTGGAGGGGCGGAGCGGGGCGTCGGCACAGGAGGCCACCGCCGTCGGCCCTTTGAAGCACCGACTGCGCCCGGGGCGCGGACCGGTGCGTTCAACACGCGCACGTACCGCCCGCCACGGGCCTGTTGCCGGAGTCCCACGACGGGTGTCTCCTGTGGCAGAACACCTCGTCCGCGCACCGGCAGCCGTCGGGTCGCGCGCCGGCCGCGGTGGGGGCGGACCGACAGCAGGCGGGGCGGGATGCGAAGGGGGGCCATTACCCCGGCGGGC
>NZ_JBHYYB010000053.1:0-1957 GCF_042752535.1 Kitasatospora sp. NPDC059327
TTTTTTTAATGATAAGGCGACCAACGAGTTATACACTTTGGTGGTCGTCGGCTGCGTCATTTGTGTATAAGAGACAGGGGTGCTCGGCCGGGCCCCGGCGGCCGCGCGGCCGACGACGCCGCGGCCGGGCCGATCGGCCGGCGGACCGTCGCTCCCGCCGCGCGCCGCCAGTTCGCTAAGCCGCTCGTGCAGGGCGGCCGCACCGGGCCGCTCGGCGGGCTCCTTCGCCAGGCAGGCCCCGATCAGCGGTGCCAGCTGCGGCGGTACGGCGGACAGATCGGGTTCCTCGTGCACCACCCGGTACAGCATCACCTCGGAGGAGGCGCCCGAGCCGAACGGCGTGTCCCCGGTGAGCGCGTACGCCAGCGTCGCCCCGAAGGCGAAGACGTCCGTCGCGGGTGTCACGGCGGCGCCGCGGACCTGTTCGGGCGCGAGGAAGCCGGGGGAGCCCACCGCCGTGCCGACATGGGTGAGCGTGCTGGCACCGCGTGACCAGGCGATCCCGAAGTCGATGATCCGCGGGCCGCGGGGCGAGAGCAGGATGTTGGACGGCTTGAGGTCCCGGTGGACGACCCCGGCCTCGTGCACCTTGACCAGTCCGTCGGCCAGCGCGGCGCCGATCCTGGCGGCCTCCGGCCAGCTCAGCGGCCCGCCGTCGCCGACCCGCTTGTAGAGCGAGGGCCCGGGGACGTACGCGGTGGCCAGCCAGGGGCGGTCGGTCTCGATGTCGGAGCCGACCACCCGCGCCGTGCAGCCGCCGCGGATCCTGGAGGCGGCGGCGATCTCGCGCGCGAACCTGGTCCGGAACTCCAGGTCCTCGGCCAGCTCCGCGCGGATCAGCTTGAGCGCGACCCGCTGCCCACGCCGGTCCGAGCCCAGGTAGACGACGCCCATGCCACCGGCTCCGAGCCGCCGGTGCAGTCGGTACGGCCCGACGATGCGGGGGTCCTCACGCCTCAGCCGCATCATCGCCATCATCGTTCCCCGTCAGCCTGTGGATGAGGCCCCGTCGGTTGGGGCATCGTCAGTTCCTGTCGGGCACAGCTTACGGACTGCCTGCTGCGGTGTGCTGATACGCAACACCTGAACCCTCCGTGCGATTGTCCGATCTTGCACTGACAGTCGCGCACGCGGCGGCGGACACCTCTCGGGGTCGGCTCTCAGGGTTCCCCCGGGGGCGGGGCGGAGCGCGTCTCCCCCTTCGGTAGTACTCCTTAAGTCGGAGCGTCATCCTCGGGGATGCCCGGAGAACAGTACGACGGCATGACGTCCGACCACCCCCTCGGGCCCTAGCGTTGTCCTCAGCGGTGGACGGGGAGCTCGTCCCCCGAGGTAAGCCGTCCACCGCGTCCACTTCGGCCACCGGTCGGTACGAGCGGCACGTCGTTCACACAGCGCAGGAATCAGGAGTGAGGGCATGGCACCGCAGCTCACGGGATCCCCCCGCCGCCGTCGGCCGGCCTTCACCCAGCGCCAGGCCGCCGAGCCGACCAGGCACCCGGCGGTGGCGCTGGCCATCGCGCTGCCCTGCGCGGTGCTGCTGGTGATGCTGTTCGGAGGGTGGGAGCAGATGGCGAACCAGGCCCAGGCCGTCGCCGATCTGATCAAACACTGACCGATCACCCTGTGAATCCCGGCCGGCGACCAGCCCGGCCGGCCACTGAACGGGCACTGATCCCCTGGGGACGGGGAGCCGGTGCCGCCGGGGAAGGCCGTGCCCGCGACCACTCGCGGACGGGCGAGTGCGGTGCACAGAGCACCCCGGCAGGCGGAGATGCCGTGTACGGACGTCGGTGAGGGCGTCCGTACACGGCTCTTCTTCGTTCCGGGCCCACCCCGCGGCGGCCCCGGCGGAGGGCCGGTCGGTCGGAGCGGGCACCCACCGGTTCGGAGAACGCCAAAGGACCGGGGCCGTGATCCTGGTGGATCACGGCCCCGGCCGGATACTGTGCGCGAT